>CAMTZV010000090.1 GCA_947086625.1 uncultured bacterium
GAAAATTGACGAAATTTTCCTGAATTTATAAAAATTTTGAGTAATTTTTTAACTTGACGTAAAAATAAGTGATGCCTATAATAAAGGGCGTACAGGCAAAGGCGTCTGGGGATTTCCCCGGGCGCCTTTTTTGCGCATGTCCGCGTAAGGAAATTTGTTGCCGGCGCAACACGCGGGCGGCGCGGCGGGCAGGGACGAAATTTCCCTATCCGATTTTGCACAGGACGAATAAAGGAGGGAATGTTATGACAAACGAAATTTTACAGGCAATCAACGACAACATTTTCGCGGTCTGGTTCTTGATCGGCGCGGTGCTGGTGTTCTGGATGCAGGCGGGCTTTGCGATGGTGGAGGCGGGCTTCACCAGGGCGAAGAACTCGGGCAATATCATCATGAAAAACCTTATGGATTTCTGCATCGGTACGGTGATGTGGTTTGTGATCGGCGCATCGCTCATGCTCCCGGCAGCGGAGGGCAGCCATGATATTATGGGTATCATCGGGACACCGGGCTTTGGCGTGTTCACGGACTACGCGAATTTCAGCTTTTCCGGCTTTGTGTTCAATCTGGTGTTCTGCGCAACGACCGCGACGATCGTCTCCGGGGCGATGGCGGAGCGCACGAAATTTTTAACCTACTGTATTTACTCGGCGGTTATTTCCGGCATCATCTATCCGATTGAGGCGCACTGGACGTGGGGCGGCGGCTTCCTCGTGAACATGGGCTTCCACGATTACGCCGGCTCCAACTGCATCCACATGGTCGGCGGCATCTGCGCGCTGGTCGGCGCGGCGTTTTTGGGGCCGCGTATCGGAAAGTTTTCAAGGGATAAGGCGGGAAAAATTACAAAGGTAAACGCTTTTCCCGGCAGCAACCTCGTCATCGGCGCGCTCGGCGTGTTCATCCTCTGGATGGGCTGGTACGGCTTCAACGGCGCGGCGGCGGTGGATGTGCCCACGCTCGGCTCCATCTTTCTGACGACGACGGTAGCCCCGGCGGTGGCGACGGTCGTATGTATGATTTTTACATGGATTAAATACGGCAAGCCCGACGTTTCCATGTGCCTGAACGCGTCTCTGGCGGGTCTGGTGGCGATCACGGCGCCCTGCGACGTGACGGACTGCGCGGGCGCGGCGATTATCGGCGCGGTATCCGGCGTGCTGGTCGTATTCGGAATCTGGCTTCTGGACAACAAGCTGCGCGTGGACGATCCGGTCGGCGCGGTTGCGGTACATATGTGTAACGGTATCTGGGGAACGGTTGCGGTCGGCCTGTTTGCAACAGAGTCCGCGCCGGGCTTTGCACTGGCGGGTATTAAGGAAGGACTGTTTTACGGCGGAGGCTTCTCGCAGCTTGGGCTGCAGTTCTTTGGTATGTTTGTGACGGCGGCGTGGACAGTCGTCACGATCACGCTCACCTTTCTCATTTTAAAGCACACCGTCGGACTGCGCGTCAGCGAGGAGGAGGAAATCGTCGGACTCGACGCGTGCGAGCACGGCCTGCCCTCGGCGTATGCGGGCTTTGCCATCAGCGATATGTCCATGACCGTGGACGTCAACGAAAATACGGATCTCGGTGTTTCCGATTACGCGGCGGCGTCGAAGGCGAAGGTTGACGCGGCGGTTCCGGTCGTCTCGGAGACGGTTCCCGCGCTCTCCACAGGCATCCACAAGGTCGTCATCATCGCGAAGCTCTCGCGCTTTGACAAGCTTAAGAGAGCGCTCAACGAGCTGGGCGTGACGGGCATGACGGTCGTCCAGGTGATGGGCTGCGGCGTGCAGAAGGGCGCGGGTGAGTATTACCGCGGCGTCGAGATGGACGCGACGCTGCTCCCGAAGATCAAGCTGGAGGTTGTCGTCGGCAAGATCCCGGTAGATAAGGTCATCGAGGCGGTAAAGAAAACGCTCTACACCGGACATATCGGGGACGGCAAGATTTTCGTGTACGATGTGGCAAGGGTTGTCAAAGTTCGCACCGGGGAGGAGAATATCGAGGCGCTGCAGGATGTGGAATAAATAAGACTTGTTTTTATGCCGGAATCATACTATACTCTTTCATATAGCAGTTATTTTGTCTGTAAAAGTCTGAGTGGCGCAATGCGCGGGAGGTATGCGATGGTTGATTATACAGAAGGCTCCGGTAAACAGTATCACACGCAGGTCGGCCCGGGGGATGTGGGAAAATATGTGATCCTGCCCGGGGATCCCAAGCGCTGCGAGAAGATTGCAGGGCATTTTGATAACCCGCGCCTTGTCGCGGACAGCAGAGAATATGTGACTTATACAGGCACCCTTGACGGGGTGCCTGTAAGTGTGACCTCCACCGGCATCGGAGGGCCCTCGGCGGCGATTGCCATCGAGGAGCTTACAAAGTCCGGCGCGGATACGTTCCTGCGCGTGGGTACGTGCGGCGGGATGCAGGAAAACGTGTGCGGCGGCGACATTGTGATCGCAAGCGGCGCCATCCGCATGGAGGGGACAAGCCGGGAGTATGCGCCCATCGAGTATCCGGCGGTGCCGGATGTAGATGTTTTGTCTGCGTTGATTTCGGCGGCAAGACGAAAGGGCATCACGTACCACACAGGCGTCGTGCAGTGCAAGGACTCGTTTTTCGGGCAGCATGAGCCGGGGGTCATGCCGGTGAGCTATGAGCTTGAAAACAAATGGCAGGCGTGGCTGCGCATGGGCTGCCTGGCCTCGGAGATGGAGTCGGCGGCGCTTTTCATCGCGGGCAGCTTCTTAAGGGTGCGCGTCGGGTCGTGCTTTCTTGTCGTGGCGAACCAGGAGCGCGCAAAAAAGGGCCTTCCGAACGAACAGGTGCACGACACCGAGCTTGCGATCGTGACCGCCGTGGAGGCAATTCGCGAACTAATTTCACAAGATACTGGAAATTCGCAGAAAAATCTGTTACAATGATATCTCACAGGAGCACGCACCAATTTTGCAGGTGTCAATCCCGCAAGGGTTTGTACATAAAGCTGTAAGGCAAAAAACGGCGGCACGAGAGGGCCGCCGGAAAGAAGAGGAAAAGGAGAACAAGATGAAGAAGAAAGTATTAGCAACACTTTTGGCAACAGCAATGGTCTTTTCGCTGACTGCATGCGGAAGCGGATCGGACACGCCGGCTGACGATGCGGCAAAGGACGAGCCTGCGGATGAGCCGGCAGATGAGCCTGCGGATGAGCCGGCAGACGACGCGGCGGATGAGCCGGCAGATGAGCCTGCGGATGACGCAGGGGACAAGTCCGAGAAGATCGCGATGGTAACCGACTCCGGCGATATCACCGACGAGTCATTCAACCAGATCACATGGGAGACCGTGTGCGCATACGGCGATGACAACGGCGTGGAGTATGAGTATTACAAGCCCGCTGAGGACAACGACGAGGAGCGTATCAATGCGATCGACCTCGCAATCACCGAGGGCGCGACCGTTATCGTGATGCCCGGTTACTTATTCGGGCCCGCGATTGCGGAGGAGCAGGATCTCTATCCCGACGTGAAGTTCATCGCGGTTGACGTCACGGAGTTTGATCTTGTAAATCTTGCCGGTGATTCGGTAGAGATCGGCGCAAACACCTATATCTGCTCGTTCCAGGAGGAGCAGGCGGGCTATCTTGCAGGCTATGCCGCAGTCAAGGACGGCTATACAAAGCTTGGCTTCCTTGGCGGTATCGCGGTTCCCGCGGTTATCCGTTACGGCTTCGGCTACGTGCAGGGCATCAATGCGGCGGCTGAGGAGCTGGGTGTTGACGTCAGCGTGAAGTATTTCTACGGCGGACAGTTCTACGGCGACGAGAGCATTACCGCACGTATGGAGGGCTGGTACTCAGACGGCACCGAGATCGTGTTCGCATGCGGCGGCGGTATCTACACCTCTGCGGTTGAGGCGGCAGGTGCGGACGGCAAGGTCATCGGCGTTGACGTGGACCAGAAGCCCGTCATCGGCGACTGCTGTGTAACATCCGCGATGAAGGGTCTGCATGCGGCTGTCTATGACGCACTGGCAGCATATTTTGACGGAAACTGGGATTCCCTGTCCGGAAAGTCCGAGCAGCTTGGCCTGGCGCAGGGCGACTACATCGGCCTGCCCACCGACGACGAGTCATGGGGCTTTAAGACCTTCACAAAGGACGAGTACCAGAAGGTGCTTGACGGTATCAAGGACGGTTCTATCGCGATTTCAAACGATACCGAGAACAATCCTGAGGTTGGTTCACACGTATCCGTAGATTACGTACAGTAAGGATCACAGCTGTCCGGCAGCCGCGCGACGGACGGGCGGATGCATACGGACATTGGAAGTTAAGAGGGAAGGGCTTCGCATAACATGCCCTTCCCTCTTTCCATAATATGTTGAGAGAGGTCATCGCATTTACTGCGCGGCCTGTAAGAGAGCTGTGGAGGCTTTAAAGAGGCTTTAAATAGTTAGGAAAAGGGAAAAGACTATGGCAAATGATTACATTATTGAGATGTTAAACATCACAAAGGAATTTCCGGGAATCAAGGCTAATGACAATATTACCTTGCAGTTGAAAAAAGGGGAGATCCACGCGCTGCTCGGGGAAAACGGCGCGGGGAAATCGACGCTGATGAGTATTCTGTTCGGCCTGTATCAGCCGACCAGCGGCACGATCAGGATGAACGGCGAGGAGGTTCACATCAACAATCCGAACGATGCGAACGATCTGAACATCGGCATGGTGCATCAGCACTTCAAGCTGGTGGAGTGCTTTTCCGTGTTAGATAATATTGTCCTTGGTGTTGAGCCTACGAAGGGGCTTTTTCTCGAGAAGAAAGGGGCGAGGGAGCGCGTGATGGCGCTCAGCGACAAATACGGGCTAAAGGTAGATCCGGACGCGCTCATCTCGGATATTACGGTAGGTATGCAGCAGCGGACGGAAATTTTAAAGATGCTTTACCGCGACAATGATGTATTGATCTTCGACGAGCCGACGGCGGTGCTCACACCGCAGGAGATCGAGGAGCTGATGAAGATCATGAAGAATCTTGCCAGAGAGGGCAAATCAATCCTTTTTATTACGCATAAATTAAACGAAATCATGGAGGTTGCCGACCGCTGTACGATTCTGCGGAAAGGGAAATACATCGGAACCGTGAACATTCAGGAGACGACAAAGGAGGAGCTCTCCCGCATGATGGTCGGCAGGGACGTGAGCTTTTCCGTTGACAAAAAGCCTGCAGAGCCGGGAGAGACGGTGTTAAAGATCGAGCACATGACGGTGCCGAGCAAGGCGCACGACAACAACGCGGTGAAGGATATCTCATTTAATGTCCGCCGGGGCGAGATCGTCTGCATCGCCGGCATCGACGGAAACGGGCAGAGCGAGTTCGTGCAGGCGCTGACCGGGCTGGAGAAGCCAAGCGCCGGAAGGATCATTTTTGAGGGGAAGGATATCACGCACGCCAGTATCCGCGAGAAATCAAAGGCGGGCATGAGCCATATCCCTGAGGACCGGCACAAGCATGGGCTGGTGTTGGACTACAGCTTAGAGCAGAATATGGTGCTGCAGCGCTACTGGGAGCCGGACTTCCAGAAGGCGGGCTTTATCAGAAACAGGGCGGTGCGCGCTTACTCCGACAAGCTCATCGAGCAGTACGACGTGCGCAGCGGCCAGGGCTCTGAGACGATCGTGCGCAGCATGTCCGGCGGTAACCAGCAGAAGGCGATCATCGCGCGTGAGATCGACAAAAACCCGGAGCTGCTCGTGGCGGTTCAGCCGACGAGAGGTCTTGACGTGGGCGCAATCGAGTACATTCACAGTCAGCTCGTAGCGCAGCGGGACAGCGGGAAGGCGGTGCTGCTCGTCTCACTCGAGCTGGACGAGGTCATGGATGTCTCCGACCGGATTCTTGTCATGTACGAGGGCGAGCTGGTGGGACAGGTTGACCCGAAGAAGATTACCGTGGAGGAGCTTGGATTATACATGGCCGGTGCAAAGCGTGAAGCGGTTCCGGAAGAGGTATAGAGGAGGAAGGCAAGATGCGAAGCAGCTTCTTGCATGCCTTCCGACGACATGCCCGCGAGCGAAGGCGAACGGGCCATACATTGATTGGAGGAGGAGAAAATGAACGAAAAGGGAAAGGATGCTTTTTGGTCCATTGGCGCATCGCTGGTGTGCATCGTCATCGGGCTTTTTGTCGGCTTTCTCATTCTCTGCTGCATCAACAGCGGGAATGCGGTGGACGGATTTACAAGGATTATAAAGGGCGGCTTCTATTTAAAGCCAAAGGGGATCGGAAGCGAGATCACACAGTCGGCGCCGCTTATCATGACGGGGCTTTCGGTTGCGTTTGCATTTAAGACGGGCCTGTTTAACATCGGGGCGGCAGGACAGTATACGGTGGGCATTTTCGGCGCGCTCTACAGTGCGATCATTTTAAAAATGCCGTGGTACGTCTGCCTGCTCGTAGCGATGCTCTTCGGCGCCCTCTGGGGCGCGCTGCCCGGCATTTTCAAGGCATATTTTAACGTGAATGAGGTCATCACCTCTATCATGTTCAACTGGATCGGGCTTTACCTTG
>CAMTZV010000091.1 GCA_947086625.1 uncultured bacterium
AGGACGATCTGGCGACGCTAACGGGACGGATGGAGGAGATGGGTCTGAAAAAGGAGGACTATGACTTCTATCTGGATCTTCGCCGCTACGGATCGGTGCGCCATGCCGGGTTCGGGCTCGGCTTTGAGCGCTGCGTTATGTATCTGACAGGAATGGCGAATATACGCGACGTGCTTCCGTTCCCCAGGACGGTGAAGAACTGCGAGCTTTAAATTACCTGTTGTGTGTCAGAAATCAGATGGGAAAACATATGAAAAAAAGAGTCAGGAGTGTGGTGTGTCTGCTGCTGTGTGCGCTTGTGGTTGCGGGTGAGCTGGCTTATGTGTTTGCGGGAATCAAAAAAGGAGAAATCTTATGCTTCGATTAGAACTGGAACATCTGACAAAAAGGTACAAAAACAAGACGGCGGTGCGGGATGTGAATCTGTCGATGACGCACGGCGTCTACGGGCTGCTCGGCGAAAACGGCGCGGGCAAGACGACGCTGCTTCGGATGCTCTGCGGCATTTTAACGCCGACGGAGGGCTGCATCCTTTGCAACGGGAAAGAGACGTCCGCGATGGGCGGCGAGTACCGCAGGCTGCTCGGGTATCTGCCGCAGGATTTCGGCTACTATCCGGGTATGACGGCGGAGCGCTATCTGCGCTATCTGGCGGAGCTGAAGGCGGTGCCGCCGGAGCTTGCCGATGAAAAGGTCACGGAGCTGCTCGCGCTCGTGGAGCTTGAAGCGGAGCGAAAAAGCAGGATCCGGACGTTTTCGGGAGGTATGCTTCGAAGGCTTGGCATCGCGCAGGCGATGCTAAACGACCCGCAGATTTTGATATTAGACGAGCCGACGGCGGGGCTTGACCCGAAGGAGCGCATCCGCTTCCGAAATCTCATCAGCGAGTTTTCCAAAAACCGGATTGTGCTGCTCTCGACGCACATCGTATCGGACGTGGAATTTATTGCGGATGAGCTTGTCCTGATGAAGCGGGGCGAGGTCATTCGTACAGGCAGCGTGGAGGAGATCATCGCGGGCGCGGCAGGAGCATTGCGCGGGAACGAGGGAGTATCGAAGCTCGAGGCCGCGTACCTGTATTATTTTGAGGAGGAAGGCAAGGAGAGCAAGGAGGGCGAACATGAGACTATTCAGGGACGAGCTGTATAAAATCACAAGCCGCAGGGTCATAAAAATCTGTTTTGCGGCGGCGGTACTGATCGAGTTGTTCTGTATTCTGACAGGCGGCGTGCTCCTGGAGCGAAGCGTCGTGGACGGCGTGACGTACAGGGGCGTGGCGGCGATCAAAAAAGACCGGGAGATCACGGAAAAGTACGAGGGCGCGCTGACGGACGAAAAGGTGGAGGCGATCGCGGCGGAGTATGGATTGATGTATTTTGATGCGAAAAATTTTAACGAGGAATACAATTTTTTAAATGATCTGATTTTCAACAACGGGCTGTGCGACGGGTATGTGGAGAGCTGGAGCGATTTGCAGCAGCCGTCTCACACGGTGCCGATTGCACAGACGGAAATGGGAAAAGTGTGTGGGGCAGCGGGCGTGCAGCCAACGCTTTCGTATGACCGGGGCTGGGTGATCATCAGCGTGCAGCTCGGTATCGCGGGCATTCTGGCGTGCGTGCTGCTCATGATGGCGGTCACGCCGGTGTTTGCGGAGGAGTATTCGTCGGGGACGGCAAATATTGTGCTCGCGACCGTGCACGGGAGAAAAAAGGACATTGCGGCACGCTTCGGGGCGGCGTTTGTGTTTTCGCTCGGGACGTTTGCGCTGCTCGCCGGTTTTATCGTCGCGGTGTGCGGGCTCTTTTACGGCTTTGACGGCAGCGGGTGCCTCTACGGGCTGCACGGCGTGTGGAACTTAGGCGTATCCGGGGGCGTTCGCGTGGGCCTGCTCACATGGGGCGCGTATGTGCTTATCCAGATCGCCTTTAGCGTGGCGGCGCTGCTCATGCTGACCGCGTTTTCGCTGTTCGCGTCCGCGGTGTGCCGCACGCCGTTTATCGCGCTCATCGTGACGGCGCTCTTTTTCGTGATGCCGGGCGCGGCGTGGTCCTATCTGGCGCTCACAAACGCGCCGGCCAACGACGTGACGCAGACGATCTTCCATGTCATTTTATGCTTCCCGCTCTACGCGTGCATGAACGCCGGTGTCGGAGAGATGCTCTCCGCCGGGACGCTTATGCTGCGGACAGCGATCTTTGCCGCGGTGAGCGTGCCGTCGCTCATTCTCGCGTGGGGCTTTTTCCGGCGGCATGAGGCTGCATAGCCGTTTGTTGAAGGGACGTCTTCAGGGCAGGAAATCGCAAAAAAAGAAATCGACAGCCGCAAAAAATTATGCTATAATGGGAGGGCTTCACGGACAATACGCACGGATAAAACGGAGAACTCTATGAAAAGCTATTACAAAAGATTTCTGGCGGGCGCGCTGGCGGTGCTGCTGCTCGCGCCGGCGGATATAGAAACGGCATTTGCGAAGACGGATCAGACGGCGGCTTCTGAGATGGAAGCCGGCGAAAAAAAAGCGGAGCGTTACACGGTCCGCTTTGATGCGCGTAAAGGGACAAAGGTGAAAAAGACGCTGACGCTCGCGCCAAAGGACGTCTACGGCAAGCTTCCGAAGACGAGCCGGGAGGGCTATGCGTTTCAGGGCTGGTACACGAAAAAGAGCGGCGGGAAGCGCATTACCGCAAAATCGGTCTTTACCGGGAAAAGCGATCAGGTGCTCTACGCTCACTGGAAAAAGCTCGCCGATGAGACGCCGGAGCCGGACGACGCAGAGCAGAAGCCGGCGGGGACGGATACGCCCGTCGGGGATACAAACGGAAAGCCGGGCGGGATGGATACGCCGAACGGGGAGACGCCGGATCAGGGCCAGCCACAGACGCCGGGACAAACGGCGGGCGTTCTCGTGCCTTATCAGCCGAATGCGGCGATCGACTATAAAAAGAACGATTACAGCGGCTTTCTTGTGCTGAAAAATTTTAAGCCGGATTATCTGTACTGCCAGTATGACTACAAGCGCTTTGTAAACAGCAGCGGTAAAAATGTGGGCTGCACGGCCACGGCGGACGCGATGCTCGCCTCTATTTATATGGACAGGGTCTTCAGCCCGAACGACGAGGGCTGGATCCCCGGGGTTGGCGCCACGTGGACAAACTCCGTCGTCGCGGATGGCAGCAAGAGCTACAGCGTCAAAAGGCAGTGCGCGGCCACTTACGATTATCTTCGCGAGGGAAAGCCTGTGCTCATCCGTGTGATCGGGCATTCGGTGACGGCGATCGGTGTGCGAAGCGGCGTGGATGCGGCGGCGATTGGCCCGTCGGATATCCTGATCGCGGATCCCGCGGACGGCAGGGTGAAGCGCGCCGACGAGATGGGCTACCGCGTGATGACGGACGCCAACGGCTGGGGGCTTCGGATTCCGAAGGCAAGCCTGATGAAAAAGCAAATGTAATACGGAGGAAGCTTTCAAACTATGACAGACCAGAGTAAGATTCGCAACTTTTGCATCGTGGCGCACATCGACCACGGCAAATCGACGCTGGCGGACCGCATTATCGAAAAGACCGGCCTGCTCACGAGCCGTGAGATGCAGTCGCAGGTGCTGGACAACATGGATTTAGAGCGCGAGCGCGGCATCACGATCAAGTCTCAGGCGGTGCGCATTCTCTATGAGGCTTTGGACGGCGAACAATATATTTTCAATCTGATCGACACGCCGGGGCATGTGGATTTTACGTACGAGGTGTCCCGCTCGCTGGCGGCGTGCGACGGAGCGATCCTCGTGGTGGATGCGGCGCAGGGCATCGAGGCGCAGACGCTTGCAAACGTGTATCTGGCGCTCGACCACGATCTCGAGGTGTTTCCGGTGATCAACAAGATCGACCTGCCGAGCGCGCGCCCGGACGAGGTCGCGGAGGAGATCGAGAACGTTATCGGCATCGAGGCGATGGACGCGCCCCGCATCTCGGCAAAGACCGGGTTAAACATCGAGGACGTTTTGGAGGCGGTCGTACAAAAGCTGCCCGCTCCGGGCGGCGATCCGAATGCGCCGCTGCAGGCGCTCATCTTTGACTCCATATACGACTCGTACAAGGGCGTGATCGTGTTCTGCCGCATCAAGGAGGGGACGATCCGGCCGAAAATGACGATGCTTATGATGGCGACCGGGGCGAAGGCGGAGGTCGTCGAGGTCGGCTATTTTGGCGCGGGGCAGTTTATCCCGTGCGACGAGCTCTCCGCCGGGATGGTAGGTTACATCACGGCATCGCTGAAAAATGTGAAGGATACGCGCGTGGGCGACACGGTGACGGACGCCGCTCGCCCGTGTGATGCGCCTCTGCCGGGCTATAAAAAGGTAAACCCGATGGTGTACTGCGGCCTTTATCCCGCGGACAGCGCAAAATACCCCGACCTGCGGGACGCGCTCGAAAAGCTTCAGCTCAACGACGCGTCGCTTCAGTTTGAGCCGGAAACGTCGGTGGCGCTGGGCTTCGGCTTTCGGTGCGGCTTTCTTGGGCTTTTACATCTGGAGATCATTCAGGAGCGGCTGGAGCGGGAGTACGATCTCGATCTCGTGACGACCGCGCCGGGCGTTATCTACAAGGTGCACAAAACCGACGGCGAGGTCATCGACCTGACAAACCCCTCCAATCTGCCCGACCCTTCGGAGATCGACTACATGGAGGAGCCGGTCGTAAACGCCGAGATTATGGTGACGAGCGAGTTTATCGGCTCGATCATGGATCTGTGTCAGGAGCGGCGCGGCGTCTACATCAGTATGGAGTACATCGAGGAAACGCGTGCGGTGCTCAAATACGAGCTGCCGCTGAACGAGATTATCTATGACTTTTTTGACGCGCTGAAATCCCGTTCACGGGGTTATGCATCGTTTGACTACGAGCTGAAGGGCTATATGCGCTCTGAGCTTGTGAAGCTGGACATTTTAATCAACCGCGAGCAGGTGGATGCGCTCTCGTTTATCGTATTTTCCGGCACCGCCTACGAGCGCGGGCGCAGGATGTGCGAGCGCTTAAAGGAGGAAATCCCAAGACACCTGTTTGAGATCCCGATCCAGGCGGCGGTGGGCAGCAAGATCATCGCACGGGAGACGGTGAAGGCAGTGCGAAAAGACGTGCTCGCGAAGTGCTACGGCGGCGACATCACCCGAAAGAAAAAGCTGCTTGAGAAGCAGAAGGAGGGCAAAAAACGGATGCGCCAGGTTGGCAGCGTAGAGATTCCGCAGGAGGCGTTTATGAGCGTGCTCAAGCTGGACGAAGGCTGAGAGCCCGCGCCCTCTGAGTGAGGAAAACGGCATGGAGCTTTATATTCATATACCTTTTTGCATCAGAAAATGTGCGTACTGCGATTTCCTGTCCGCTCCGGCGGATGCGGATACGATCGCGCGTTATATGGAATATCTCGGGAAGCAGCTTGTACAGACGGCTGCTTCTCTTCGTGGGAAGCGCGTCGAAACGGTCTTTATCGGCGGGGGGACGCCCTCGATTTTAAGGCCGGAGCAGCTTAGCCGGCTGCTGGCTGCGGTGTGGGAGCACTTTACCGTGGATGCGGGCGCGGAGGTCACGCTGGAGGCGAACCCCGGCACACTCGCGCGCGCGAAGGCACAGGTGCTTGTATCCGGCGGCGTGAACCGGGTGAGTCTCGGCTTACAGTCCGCAGACGAGAAGGAGCTGCGGCTTTTGGGGCGTGTGCATACGTATCGGGATTTTCTGCGCAGCTATGAGATTTTGCGGGAAGCCGGGATTTGGAACATCAATGTGGATCTGATGAGCGCGCTGCCGGGCCAGACGGTTGCTTCTTATGAAAGGACGCTGCAAAGCGTGCTGGCGCTGCACCCCGCGCACATTTCGGCCTACAGTCTCATGCTCGAGGAGGGTACGCCGTTTTTTGAGCAATATCGGGCGGACGAAAGGCTGCGGGAGAGCGGAGGGACGCCCCGGTGGCTTCCCGACGAGGAGAGTGAGCGCGCGATGTATGAGCTGACCGGGACACTTCTGGCGGAGCATGGCTATGAGCGCTACGAGATATCCAACTATGCGAAAAAGGGCTTCGCCTGCCGCCACAACATTGGCTACTGGACGGGAAAGGAGTATCTCGGCCTTGGGCTTGGGGCATCTTCTTATATAGGAGAAACGCGCTTTTGCAACACGGCACAGCTGGACGAGTATCTTGCAGGAGACTTCACACCGCGGGATGTGCAGCAGCTTTCAAAAAATGACTGCATGGCCGAGTTTTTTTATCTGGGGCTTCGCATGAGCGCGGGCGTCGCGAAAGCGGACTTTACCGCCCGGTTTGGGCTGCGTGCAGAGCAGGTCTACGCGCAGGAGATACCGGAGCTTATCGAAAAGGGGCTTTTGGAGGATACCGGCACACGCTACCGCCTGACGGATTACGGGCGTGACGTGAGCAATCAGGTGCTGTGGCGGTTTTTGAAATAAGCAAAAAGTCATGTTGTGGGAAAACAGAAATGAGATTATAATAGAGACAAAGCAATCGCAGATGATACT
>CAMTZV010000092.1 GCA_947086625.1 uncultured bacterium
AGACCGTTGAGACGCACGCTGCGCCTGGCCATGTCCGCGCTCTCCTCCTGGATTTCCAGTCCATAAAAATGCTTTCCGCGCGTCTTCGCCTCCAGCAAAATGGGGATGATGCCGGTTCCGGTTCCCAGATCCAGCACGCATTCCCCCTCCCTTATCTGTGCAAATCCCGACAAAAGCACCGCATCCATGCCAAAGCAGAAGCGCTCCCGGTTCTGGATGATCCGGTAACCGTTGCGCTCTAAATCATCCAGCCGCTCACCGGGCCCCAGAAGCGCCCTGTCCGTCCTCTCTGTGTGTTCTCTCTCCACGCTCCGTTTGATCCTTTCCGTGATTTTTGCCCCGGCCTCGATAGTTATAATTGCTCCGGCGCGGGCGCGGCTCACGGTTCTCGTGCTCGCCGCCCGCCTCCTTCTCTTTTTCCTTATCTTTCTCTTTTTCCTTCTGGTAATCCCTGCGGCCTCTGCCCTTCGTGCGCTCCCTGCCCCGGTCGCGCTCGCTCCGCTCGCGCGGCTCGCGTTTCTTCTCCTCACGGGCCTCATGCTCCCGCCCGGCCGTGCGCCCGGTGCGCTCCGGCTTCTGCGCCAGAGTATCCTCCTCCTCGAGCTCCTCCAATTCTTCCAGCTCTTCGAGCTCCTTCGCCGAGAGCTTCGTGTTTTTCCTGCGCGGCCGAAACTTTAACTCGTCAACCTCGTACTCCCGCAGCTCCTTCTCGTCGTCCACCTCGACTAAAACCTTCACCTTCTGGCGCAGGACGCTCACGCTCTGCACCTCGCCCTTCATTCCGTCGCCTGTCGTGACAAAATCGCCGACATTTGGGAGACGGCTGTTTAAATATTCGTACGTCTCCTCCTCGTTTTTCAGGCAGCACATGAGTCTGCCGCACACGCCGGAAATTTTTGTGGGGTTTAAGGAAAGGTTCTGTTCCTTCGCCATCTTGATGGACACCGGCACGAAATCGGCCAGATACGACGCACAGCACAACTCCCTGCCGCAGATGCCGATGCCGCCTAACATCTTCGTCTCGTCGCGCACGCCGATCTGGCGAAGCTCGATGCGCGTGCGGAACACGCTCGCGAGATCCTTTACGAGCTCGCGGAAATCGATGCGCCCGTCCGCGGTAAAGTAAAACAGCAGCTTGTTATTGTCAAACGTATACTCCGCCTGCACAAGCTTCATCTCAAGCCCGTGCTTTGCGATCTTTTCCTGGCAGATCTTATACGCCCCCTTCTCCTTCTCCCGGTTGCGCTCGACCACGCGCTCGTCCTCCTCGGTGGCAACACGGATAACCGGCTTGATCGGCTGGACGACCGAATCGTCCGCAATCTCCCGCGGCGCCATAAGCACCGTCCCAAACTCCACGCCCCGCGCGGTCTCAACGATGGCGTGGCTGCCCACCTCCATCTCAAAATCCCCGGGGTCAAAATAATACATCTTTCCCGCATTGCGGAAACGGATTCCAACTACCTTTGTCATTTCAATTCTCCTTTATTGTCAACAGCAAAAGCTCGATGACCAAATCAAAGTTCACGTTGGCCTTCAAGCGCGCCTTCGCCTTTTCAAGCCCTTCCAGTATGAGCTGGATGCCGTGATAGGAGCTGGTATTCGCCTGCTTTTTGATCTCGTAGACCTCATCCTTAAAGATGAGCCCGTTTACGTCTGCCGTTGCCTTGTATAGTAATACATCCCGATACCAGATCATCATGATATCGAAATAATCATTGATTTCAAGCTTATATTCACTGATATGCTTTACCGCCCCGATCATCTCGGACAGCTCGATCTCCTTTACGCGCTTTAAAAGCTGCAGCGCTGCATCCCGGATTTCGTTAAAATGCGCGGATGAGGCCAGATTGATCGCCTTTCCGACGACGCCCTGTGAAAACGCCACGCACACGTCCGCCTGATAATCGACCACGCCGCACTTTTTCATAAGGAAGTCCCTGAGCTTATCGTTTGCCACCGGCTTTAAATCCAGACGGATGCATCTTGAGAGGATCGTCGGCAAAAACGCGTCCGCGTTTGTCGTCAGAAGCAGGAGGATCCCGTAGGCCGGCGGCTCTTCAATCGTCTTTAGAAGCGCATTCTGTGCCTGCACGTTCATCTTCTCCGCCTCATCGACAATGTAGATCTTGTGAGGCCCGCTGTACGGCTTCACCGCGATATCCTGATTGATCTGCACGCGGATATCCTCAACACTGATCGTGTTCGGCTTTTCATGCGTAACATATACGATATCGGGATGATTATGGCTTTTCGCCTGCTTACACGAGTGGCATGTGCCGCAGGCTTCCGCTCCTCCCGCCTCACATTGCAGGGCGGCCGCAAACGCCTCCGCGATCATGCGCTTTCCCGATGCCTCCGGCGCATTCAGAATATAGGCGTGACTCACCTTGTCCATCCGGATCGCATTCTGCAAATGCTCAATGATCTGTTCATTTCCTAAAATGTCTGAAAAAGCTGCCATAAGCCCCTCCCTCTTGCGCTAGTGTACTGTATCATTGATATTGTCAGTGATACAGTACACTACGTTAAAATGTCCAGCAAAAGCCCCTCGATCTCCCCGATGCGGCTCAAAATGCTGATCTGGTCTTTCTCGTCCTCCACAAGCTCCTGCGCCAGCTCGTCGAGATTTTCATCGATCAGGCGGATGATCCCGTATACCCGGTGCCGCCCTCTGTGATCCAGAAAATTTTCCCTCGAAAATTTGTGCGAGCGGTTCACGATCTCATTCAGAAAATCCTTAATCAGCCCGCGGTACTTTTTCATCTCACGGATATCCATATGACGCGCGATGAGCTTTCCCTGCACGTTGATATCCTTTAGCATATTGTTGATCTTCGTCTGAAGATCGGCATCCTCAATCGCGCTCGTAAGCGTAAAACGGAACGTATCGTCCACTTGTCCAGCATTACTTGTCTGGCCCGCAGGCGCAAGCGGCGTCGTCTCGTTTACCCTGAAATAATTATCCATATAATTCCATCACCTGTTTTGTATCGTGCGGATGTAAGCGGCGACCGTCTCCACCGTCTCATCCAGACTGACATTCTGAAAAATCGGCGCTATATTCTCCCGCGCTAAACGCTCCTGCGAGAAGTCCTCCTCGTCCGCCAGAAACCGGCGGCACATCTCCTTGTAGCTCGGCTTTGCCTCGCCCATCTCCCGCGCGAGCGCCCGCCTAAGCCGCTCGCCGTCCTCCACCTCTAAATAGATCGGTACAAGGCGGTCGTTTCCATAGTGGCCCCGCAGCTTTTTGTACGCCTCGAGCGTGTTGATCGTGAGATAATCCGAATGCGCGGGATCTATCCTTTCATGAGCGACCGTAAAATAGTACCAGAGTCCATGCGCCGTGTCATACGTGCGGCACTCGATAATTTTGCCGTCCTCCTGCAAGCGCCGAAACTGCGCATCCGTATAGAAGTAATATTCCGCGCCGTCGCGCTCCCCCTCGCGGATCGGGCGGGTCGTTCCGGTCACAAGCCGCCTCAGCCCAAGCGTCCCGTCGTCTAACAGCCTGCGATAGACCGAGTCCTTTCCCGAGGAGCTTTTTCCCATGAGACAAAAGATATACGCCATTTCCTCTCTACTCCCTTTTTGTGCCTTTTTTAGTATACCACAACTTTCTGTCATTGCAATTACAATCCACTGGAAGCCTCCTTCCGTCAGCACACCACCTTTATGGCATGTCCGTCGATTCCCTCCGGTGAAAGCCCCCGCGCCTGCAGCTTTCGCATATCCTCCACAAACGCTGTGTCAATGCGCTCGCCCGGTACGAGGATCGGGATACCCGGAGGATACAGATATACAAAGCCTCCGCTCACACGCCCCGCAGAGTCCTCCAGATCAACTGCGGTAAGCTGCCGCTCCGAAGCGTCAGAAACAGACATAATCTGTTCTTTTTCACTGTAAGTGCGCCGAATAAAATCATCCGGCTTGTCTTCGCGCGGATGCAGTGTCGCGTCGATTGCAAAGAGCGCCTCCAAAAGCCGTTCAAAGCCCTCCGCCTCATCCATCAGCGAGCAGAGCGCAGTCACATATTCCCCCGCGTACATCTCAAGCTGCAAATGAAAATCGCGCAGCAGCCTTTCGTACAGCTCTTTTCCCGTAATCTCACAATTTCGCGTGCTGACGAGGATCTTTGACGCGTCGTGACGGACAGCCGCCCGCCCGCCGAAGTCCTCCTCCTGCAGCACATGCAGCAGCCGTAAGCTCCTGCTCTTTCTGTAAAAATCCTTCAGATACCCGGCCAGCCGTTCAAACCGCGCATTTCCCTCGCTCTCCAAAAACGGCACGATGCGGCCAAGCCCCGCCATCAGCACATACGACGGAGAGCTGCTCTCGTAAATGCCAAGAAACTGCCGGATGCGCGCGCCGTCGACGCGGTCACTGCACAGATGCAGTATGGCGCTTTGCGTAAACGCCGGAAGCGTCTTGTGAACACTCTGAATCACCACATCCGCACCCTGTCTCACTGCCGATTCCGGAAAAAACGGATGGAAGCCAAAATGCGCGCCGTGCGCCTCGTCCACGATGAGCGGTTTCCCGTGCGCGTGCGAAAGACGCGCGATCGCGGCAACATCGGAGACGACACCGTCGTACGTCGGGCTTGTAATATATACCGCTTCAATCTGCTTATCAGCGGAAAGAATCTGCTCTATATCATCCGGTAATACTGACCCTTGAATCTGAAAGCTGCCAATCTGCGGATAGACGTAGCAGACCTCAAGCGCCCGCAGCAAAAGAGCATGGTAGGCGGCTCTGTGCGAGTTGCGCGCAAGCAGCAGCCGCCCGCCGCGGCCCACCGCAGCCGAGACTGCCGCCAGAATCCCGCACGTGCTCCCGTTCACAAGAAAGAAGCTCTCCCGCGCACCGACAGCTTCTGCATATCGCTTCTGCTCCTGCGCCAGAATCCCCCGCGCATGGTGCAGGTCATCGAAGCCGTCCACCTCCGTGATATCCAATGCATAGGCATCCGTCCCCAGCGCCGTGCGCCGCTTGTGCCCCGGCATGTGAAACGGGTAAACGTCGGATGATCCGTATTCCTGCAATTTTTCCAGCAGCATGGCTCCTCCTTAATCCAGATAGCGGCACAAATCCGGGATCCAGCTTCCGAGATAGACGAGCCCCTCGAGCTTTGCCGACCACAGCGGCCGCAAAAAGCTCCAGAAGCGACCGTAGACCTCCTCCCAGGACGGTGTCTGTTTTTGATTCCTTTTCAGATAGCCCTTCCATTTTTTCTGCAAAAAAGGGTAGGCCCCATAGCCGTCCAGCTGCGCAAAGCGTGCCTCATCCATCGGAATATCCCGCTCTTCGCAAAACGTTACAAGCTTCTTTTGGAACTGCCTGCCCTCAAAGCCGCACAATCCAAGTATCTCATAGATGCGCTCAAATACCGCCATATCGCCGATGAGCTCAAGCTTTGAGAACACCTCGCCCAGATCGTCAAAAAATGTCTCCTCCGCCGGATACAAAAGCAGCGTGGCCGTCTTGTTGTTCTCCATCACAAGCCGCAGCGTATACTCCTTTGCGGGATGCGTAAGCGCGTTCTCCTCCATCGGGGCAATCACGAGAGAAAGCGGCATGCGCATCCCGTCCAGCAGGGCGTTCAGCTCCACGAAAAGACGCCCTCCCTCCATGTGTGAGCGCCAGCTCCACTCGATATTCGTCTCCCGTTCCCACTTGATCGTCGTCTTTAAAAACTGCGCAAACTCAGCCTTTGAAAAGCGCTCCTGAGGCTTTATCAGGCAGGCGTATTCCAGACGGTGACAGACTGCCCTTTTCGACCCTTTCAGCCCCAGCACATCCGGATTTTTTAAAAGCAGGCGTTCCCCCCGCTCAGATGCGGCCAGCTTCACCGTCAGCTGCTCCAGCACGTAGCTCGCAAACAGACACTCCATCGAAATGTCAAGACCCCTGCTCTTTTCCTGGATCGCCGCTTTTCCAATCAGATTTCTTCTCAATTACAGCCACGCTCCAATCCGGTTCTGCACCTTTCCAAGCACCTTGCGTTCCTTCGCGTAGGAAAGAAGCCTGGAAATATCCTTTTTTGGCTCCCCGATATACGCAAGAAGCGCCTTTTTCAAATCCTCCCTGTCCATACGGTCCTCATATTTCAGACAGTCGCACATGAGGCGCTCCTTGTCATAAATCTTCATCACACCGCCCCCGAAGGGCGTTTCCGCCACGCCAAGGCTTAAAACCTTTGGCTCGCTGTAATACGGATACACAAACGGATAATTCAGATGAAAGCGGGACTTCGACGTATTTTTGTCTACCGCGATCCGGTACTCGTATGGCTTTGTGGTGAGATAGCCGTATACGTAAAGCGCGCTCTCCATCGTCAGCACCCCATCCTCCCCGAAGAGGCGCAAAACCATCTCATCCTCCGAAAGCTTTTTCTCCTGTAAACCGTAATATCCATTCTTAATGCGCAGGAGCACGCCCCAATCCACAAAATTCTGGATCCGGCGGTAATCGATCCCGAGCGTGTAGAGCTGGGACGT
>CAMTZV010000093.1 GCA_947086625.1 uncultured bacterium
TGTCGAGGGAGCGGTATCGGATGCTGACGCTGCTTGCAGGGCATCCCGAGCTGGAAGCAGAACTGATCAGCCTGTGGGAAAAGCCCGAACATGCTGACGTGGATGTAAATGAAAAAGAGCTTTTGAACGCGATTGATACCGTACAAAACCGCTACGGTTATGATCTCAAAAAAAATTATATCAAAAAGCGATACGTTTGTTTTGGAGGAGCGGGCCTTTTTGCCGGGCTTGTCTTTGCTGTCTGTGCGGCATATTTTGAATCAAGGCGGGAAAAGCGGGGTTCCGATTCCGCGGAAATGCTGCGCGGCTTACAGGAATATGTGAACGAGCTGCAAAAAGGAAATTTTCCCGGGATTCCCGACTACGGGAGGGCTTCGGGCGAGTGGATGAAGCTGTGGGAGAGCGTCAGGGAGCTTGGCGTCTATTTTGAAAACCTGAAATTGCGGCTTTTACAGGAGGAGGAGAGCACAAAGCGTTTGATTACGGATATTTCCCACCAGCTCAAGACACCGCTCGCATCGCTTCGCATGAGTCACGAGCTTGTCATGAGCGGGACGGTGACCGAGGAGGAAAAACAGGAATTTGAAGCGCAGGAGAAAAAGGAGATCGAAAAGCTGGAGCTGCTCTTAAACGAGCTTGTGAACCTCTCGCGTCTGGAAAAGCATGTGATTGAGCTTCATCCGGTTCCGGCGGGCATCCGGGAGACGATTACCGAGGCGGTGAGCCGCGTTTACATGCGGGCGCGGGAAAAGGAGATCGAGCTGCAGGCAGAGCTGGAGCGTGACATGCTTGTCTGCCATGACATAAAGTGGACGGTGGAGGCGCTGATCAACGTGTTGGATAACGCCGTGAAATATTCGGACAACGGCGCATGTGTCACAATTCGCGCGCACGCGCTTGTGAAACATGTCCTGATTGAGATTGAGGATGAGGGCATGGGAATCAGGCCAGATGAGCTTGCGAACATTTATCAGCGGTTTTACCGCGGAAGCGAGGCGAAGCAAAAGGTAAAGGAGGGCGCTGGTGTCGGCCTTTATTTAAGCCGGTTGATTTTCGAGCGGCAGGGAGGGACGATCTCTGCAAAACGAGTGGCAGAAAAAGGGACGGTGTTTCGGATGACGCTGCCGCTTGTAAAGTAAACCCTTACAAAACTGTTATGGTTTTTGTAAGGGTTTTGTAATGCCTGCATGTTAGGATGAAAACAGAAAGGAGAAATGTATGAGCGCAAACATGATATTAAAGGTGGAAAATCTCGTCAAATATTACGGGAGCGGTGAAAATCTGGTACGGGCGGTCGATCACACGAATCTGGAGATCGAGCGTGGAAAATTTACGGCGATCGTCGGGCGTTCCGGCTCGGGAAAATCGACGCTGCTGCACTTAATCGGAGGGCTGGACCGGCCGGACGAGGGAAAGGTGTGGATTGAGGAGCAGGATATTTTTTCCCTGAAGGACGATCAGCTGGCAGAGTTTCGAAGAAAGAAGATCGGGTTCATTTTTCAGGATTACAATCTGATTCCCTCACTGAACGTGTGGGAAAATATTGTTCTGCCGCTCGGACTGGACAACCGGAAGGCAGACCGGAAGGAGGTTTTGTTTCTTCTGGAAAAAATCGGGATGAGCGACAAAAAGAACGCGATGCCAAACGTGCTCTCCGGCGGGCAAAAGCAGCGGACGGCGATAGCGCGTGCGCTCGCCGCTCGCCCGGCGATCATTCTCGCGGATGAACCGACCGGAAACCTGGATTCACAGACGGAGCTTGAGGTTGTCAGTCTGATGAAAAGCTGCGTGAAGGACTTCGGGCAGACGCTTGTCATGATTACGCACGATGAGACGATTGCGCAGATGGCAGACCGCATTGTGGAGATCGAGGACGGAAAAATTTTTAAAGCGCAGGGCGGGGGCCGAAGCAGTAAGGCGGTGATCGAATGAAGATGACGACGAGAGTTGCGTTTGAAAACATGAAATACCACAGGAGCAAAAATATACTGATCGGGATTGCAGTCGCGCTGACGACATTTTTGCTGTTTGTCATTCCGGCAGTCGGAAACGGCATGATCCAGACGCAGTATGCGGCGACAAACCGGGTTTACCCGACATGGCACGCGCTGTTTCGGAACGTGGACGAGAGGACGGCGGAAAAGCTCGCCGCGCACTACGACGTTGCGGAGCACGGGCTGCGGTGCGACCTTGGGATGATGAAGCTTGAACATACGGAAGTCAGTATGATAAACATGGACGAATCCGGCGCAAAGCTGTATAAGGTTTCGCTTTTGAACGGGCATTTCCCGGAAAAAGAGGATGAGATCGTCGTCTCAAAGGGGATACTTGATGCACTCGGGCAGACGGGGGAAATCGGGGATACGATTACGGTTCCCTATCAGGTTTACCGCGACGGCGCACTCGACTATATGCAGGAGCGCCCGTTTAAGATCTGCGGCTTTCTGGAGGATAACGACTCGAACAGGGAGCTGGACAAATACATGTCGCTCATCTCGATGGATCTGATCGAGCGCGAGATTCCCGCCGATCAGATTGCATACCGGTTTTTGTTTCAGATCAGGGATTTGAACGTAAAGACGACAGACGGAGTCGAGGCCGTCATCAAAAATCTTGCGGTGCAGTTTGGGATCAGGGAAAACAATATGAATATCAACGAGGATTACCTGAGTGCAAATTACGTGGATCCGTCGTTTATCCCTGCGATTGGTTTCGTGATGCTCATTGTCGTCATTGCCGGAATTATCACGATCTACAGCATTTATTATGTATCGATGAACCAGCGGATACAGGAGCTCGGGCGGCTCGGGGCGATCGGAGCCACAAGACGGCAGATGAAGCAGATCGTGCTGCGGGAGGGATTGTGCGTCGCGGTAATTGCGGTTCCGGTGGGACTGCTGCTCGGGACATTTGTGTCGAGATTCGTCCTGCTTGGATTGTTCCGATACGCCAATGTGGAACATAACTCGGAGTATTTGGAAGTTTTGCGCGATGTGATTACAAACGGGGAGGTTTGTCTCTGTCTGCCGTGGATTTACGCGCTTGCGGCGGCGATTTCGCTTGGCACGGTTTATGTTTCCCTGGCAAAGCCGATGCGCCTTGCGGCGAAGCTGTCACAGACAGAGGCAATCCGCTTTCGTGAAGCGGCAAAAAGACGAAAGAGCGCCAGGAAGGGCTATCACGATCTGACGATCGGGCGGCTGACCGGACGCAATCTCTCGGACAACAAGAAAAAGAGTGCCGTGACGATTTTCTCGATGGCGGCGACCGGAATGCTTTTGATGATTGTGGCGACAATCGTATCGTGCGCAAATCCGAGGGAGAGTGCAGACAATTCGATTCTTGGACAGTATGCGGTCGCGCCGGTCATTGAGGAGGGCAACCGGGAGCATCCCGAACGGGAGTGGAGCAGCATTCAGAAAAACAATCCGATGACGGAGCAGCTCAGAAAAGAAATCGAACAGCTTGACGGGGTGGAGCGAGTGGACGTATCCTCCTCGGTTATGGTAAAAGACGGAATGTTCGGGGAGGATTTTCAGATGATCGGCGGCATACCGGAGGAGTACGCAGGGGAGCTTGAAGAGGGAATCCGGGAGGGAAAAGCTACCTACGAGGAGCTAAAGGCCGGGGATAAAATTATCATAGACCGGACGTTACGGCACTGGTATCCGGAGCTTGAGGTCGGAAAAAAACTGACTCTGAGTGTCTGTGACGGGGACGAGACGTACGAGAAGGAGTTTGAGATTGCGGCGATCGGAGAGTACAGCCACGCCCTGATGCAGTATCGCTATATTCTGACTGCAAAGGAGGCCGCGGACCGTCTCTGCAAAACTGACTGCACCGAATTTTTCCATATTTATGCAAATCAGGACTATGACCCGGCGCTGGAGCAGTCGCTGAAGGAGCTGATCGCGCCAACCGGAACGCTTCAGATGGGGACGTGGAAAAGCGAGTATGAAGAGTGGAAATCGGTCATGGTTGTGATGAGCATTGGGTGCTATGCGTTTTTGGGGATTCTGGCGGTCATCAGTGTGATGAATCTGGTCAACACGATGATTAACAGTGTCTATACACGAAAAAAGGAGCTTGGCATGATGCAGGCGATCGGAATGTCCGACCGGCAGCTTCTTCGGATGCTTCAGATGGAAGGGCTGTTTTATACGCTCGGCACGCTTTTGCTCTCGGTCGGGCTCGGGAGCCTGATAGGATATCCGATCTATGTGTACGCAAGAACGCAGGGACTGTTTCAAATTCGAAACTATCACTATCCGTTTGCAGCCGCAATCATCGTTTCGGTCGCGCTTATTGTAATACAGCTCGTGCTTGCGCTTGTGATTGCAAGGTCGGTGAGGCGCGATCCGATCATCGAGCGGATTCGATTTAGTGAATAATTCTGCCGCGCTTCTACTTGCTTCGCGGATGAAACTGTTTTATAATAGCAGAAGGTAAGTGAAACAGAGAGCGTAGGAAGCTGCTGGTAATGGGTTGAGCAGCAGCGCGGAGGAAGGCATGAGCAGGATTCTGTTATTGGAGGATGACGGCAGTCTGGTCGACGGATTGACGTATTCGCTGGAAAAAAACGGGTTTGAGGTAGTGACTGCGCGAAAGGTCGGCGAGGCGATGGCATATTTGCGGGAGCAGCAGGTGTATGACTTATTGCTTTTGGATGTCACGCTGCCGGACGGGACGGGCTTCGAGGTTTGTGAAACGGTACGAAAAAGCGGAAGTAAAATACCGATTATATTTTTAACCGCATCGGATGAGGAGGTGAACGTCATCCGCGGGCTGGACGGCGGAGGCGACGATTACATCACAAAGCCGTTTCGGCTGGGAGAGCTTTGCTCCCGCATCCGGGCGCTTCTGCGGCGCGCGGGTGCATCCGACGGGGAGCAGGGGGCAAAGCTCGTGAGCGGGGACGTGGCAATCGACCTGTTTGGAAGCCGCGCGTTTTTGAAGGGAAAGCCGCTCGAGCTGACCGGCGCGGAATACCGTCTGCTCGTCTTGTTTGTGCAGAGCCGGGGACGGATTCTGACGAGGGAGCATCTCTTAAACGAGCTGTGGGATAACGGCGGGGATTTTGTGGACGACAATACGCTCTCGGTGTACGTGAGGCGGCTGCGGGAGAAGCTCGAGGAGAACCCCTCAAAGCCGCGCCGCCTGCTCACAATCCGCGGCTTCGGCTATCAGTGGAAGGAGGTTTTGCCATGAGGATCATGCGTGAGCGGGAGGTGCGCCGCTATTTCCTGTTTTTGGCGGGGCTTGTCCTGCTGTCCTTTTTTACGGGCATCCTTTTTTGGGGCAGGCAGATGAAACAGGCAAAGGAGTCGTTTTTGCTGTACGAGCGTTCCGTTGCGGGCACACTTCTGGAAGCGGGCGTGCCGGAGCAGACGATTGTACAGGCGCTTAACGCGGATGACGGGAGCGGAGAGGGGGAGCGGCTGCTCACAAAAATTGGCCTGACGGAGCGGACGAAAGTCCGCTTTTTTCCTGTTCTGCCAAAAGTGTTCCGCTCGGCGGGGAAGGATTTGTTTCTGTGCCTGTCTTTTTTTTCGCTTCTGTTGTTTGGCGTCACGGCCCTTTTTTGCCGGAAAAGAGAAAGGCTTTACACGGATGCCGCTTCGATCATCCGGCGCTATATGGAAAACGACGATGCGGGCCGTTTGCCGCAGCTTCACGAGGGCGCACTCTACGAAATGTTTTGCGCGGTCGACGAGCTTTTCAGGATGCAGCGGGCGAGACATGAGTCGGAGCAGAATGCAAGACAGTTTTTAAAGGAAACGATCTCGGACATTTCCCATCAGTTGAAGACACCGCTGGCGGCGCTTGCGATGTATCAGGAGATCATCGCGGATGAGCCGGAAAACAGCGCGGCTGTCCGGGATTTTTCCGTGAAGATGCGCGTCGCGATCACGCGTATGGAGCGGCTGATTTTTTCTATGCTGACGCTTGCCCGGCTGGATACCGGGAACATTGTGTTTGAGAGAAGGCGCTATCAGGTGTCAGAGCTTGTGCGGCTTTCATTGGGCGAGCTTATGACGCGCGCCGGGGAGGAGGGAAAGAAGCTTTTCGTAACGGGGGACGAGCAGGTGATGGTCGACTGCGATCTGGAGTGGACTGCCGAGGCCGTTGGCAATCTCGTGAAAAATGCGCTCGACCACACCGGGACGGGCGGCATCGTGTCCGTCTCGTGGGAGGTCGCCCCGGCTATGGTGCGTTTGTATGTGAAGGACGATGGCTGCGGGATTGCGGACGAGGATATCCACCACATTTTCAAGCGCTTTTACCGGAGCGGGCGCTGCCGGGATACGGAAGGAATCGGGCTTGGGCTTCCGCTCGCAAAGGCGATCGTCGAGGGGCAGGACGGCGTTTTGTCGGTAGAGAGCCATCCGGGGGAGGGGACGGTGTTTATGATTTCT
>CAMTZV010000094.1 GCA_947086625.1 uncultured bacterium
CGCGTAGTTCTGGAATACCATCGCGATGTCGCGGTCCTTGGGCTCAACGTCATTCTCAAGCTTGCCGTCGATGTAGAGTTCGCCGGAGGAGATCTCCTCGAGACCTGCGATCATACGAAGGGTTGTGGACTTTCCACATCCTGAAGGTCCTACGAAGATGATGAACTCCTTGTCTGCTACCTCGAGGTTGAAATCCTTCACTGCCTCGAAACCGTTGGGGTATCTCTTACAAATGTTTTTGCATGATAAACTGGACATGACTGTGATCCTCCTATAATAAATTTTAATGTTTGCAGCGGCCCCGCCAGCTGATCCGAATCCCGCGCGCCGCACTTGTTTTTGAACTGTCCTAACTATACAGAATTTCAACGGAAATTGCTATGCACGGATTGCCCGAAGATTTTTGGAATTTTCCGTCAATCTGACGAAACAGGACAGCGGCTTCGTCAGATTGACGAACGACGTATATTTTTCCGTCAAATTGACGAAAAAAGCCCCGGGCGGCAAATGCCGTCCGGGAGCTCCCGTTTCAATCTTTAATAACCATATCCGTCGCCGTCACACTCGATCGTTGCGTTTCTAAGATCAACCTTCTTAATCTTGGACTTCGCGATCGTGAAGCTCGTATCCTTCGTAGAGTATGCGGGAACAGAGATGCTCTTCTTGCTTGTGCTGTACTTTCCAACAACCTTGCCGCTGCCGTTCTTAACGGTGATCTTCAGGTTCTTGATCTGTGTCAGGCGGCCGTTTGTATTGTTTACGATTCTCGTCTTAATTACAAGATTGCCCTTTGAATCGAAGCTTGCGCTGTACGCTCTCATGCCCCAGCTATTGTAGCCTGCATCGCTGACAGACGGCTTCGGAGCGCTGTACTTGTTTGCCTTAACGGTAACTACGCACTTTACGGTCTGGCCGTTGTCAAGCTTTGCGCTGATGGTAGCCTTACCGGTCTTCTTAGCGGTAACCTTACCCTTGGAATCAACAGTTGCAACCGTCTTCTTGCTGGATGACCACTTTGTAACCTTTGCGCCGCTTACGGTCAGCTTCTTTGTAAAGCCGGTCGTAATCGTAGCCTTGGAGTCGCTGATCTTTGCAGCAGCCTTTGCCTGATCGATGAAGAATAAATACTGTGTAGCAGCCCCAAACTTGATTCCGTATGTATAATCGCCGTTCGGCAGGGGATTCCATCCGTCAAGGTATCCGTATGCACCGTATGACTCAACATACTGCCAGTGAGAATCGGTAGCGGAAATGGTGAGAGGGTTGTTCTCTACATCAAGTAACTCGCCCGCGCTGTTGTACATAGAAAGCGTAATCTCTACCGGCTGGGGAACGAACAGTGTAAAGTCAAGGTCGCCCTGTCTGTTGATCGTAAAGTTGTACTTCTTCTCCTCGCCTGCGTTCGCAGATTCCATCTCGGTCGACTCATAGATCGTGTCGTAATCGGTCGCTGCGGAAGCAGTGGTTACGTCTGTCACTACAACGGTGGTGAATGCAACTGCAAGTGCAGCTACGGTAGCAACAATTTTCTTGAATTTGTTTTTCATTTCATTTCTTCCTTTCATTTTTCTTTTTTCGCGCCGTCCGGCAGACAAGCACGTCATGGGGATATTATAGCACTGACCTTCAAAATATGGAAGACTTATTTTCCTGTTTTTTGTACCTTTTTTGCACTTTTTTCCACGCCATATTTTTGAAATAACAGCCTCCTTCTTTTTTCGATTTTCTCTTTTTACAATATGTCAAAAATGTCAAATTCATCATGTTTTCTTCACATTTTTGCGCGAGCATTAGGTATCTGTTTCGGCTGACACATGTTGTCCCGCTGCTTCCCTCCCGCAGGTCTGCAGTGGTGTTTCTACTTATTTTATAGTGTTTCAAATGATGCGCTCCGGTGCGGGGCATGCTATGGCCCGGGTGTGAAAGACAACGAACCGTCAAATTTCTTTAAAATTCTTATTGACAAATCGCAGACGAGCATGTATAATAATTTTTGTTGTGAAGCGCTATCGCCAAATGGTAAGGCAACGGACTCTGACTCCGTCATTTCCAGGTTCGAGCCCTGGTAGCGCTGTGAAGAGGAATCGCTGAGGCGGTTCCTTTTTTGTTGCGGAAAGGCCGGAAAACTTATATCAGGAAATTGGCAGTTTGGCACTTTTATAAAGGGCTTGCCTGACGATTCTTGAAATGCAAAGGGATTTATGCTACTATGGGCGTAGAATGGTACTGCGTATTATTACAGGAAAGCATGATTTAGTAATATTGATATTGCGTTGCTCACAAGATACAATCGCCTGGAGTCTAAGAAGTATAGCGACAGGCTGGCAGATATTGCTACCGAACTGGCGATGAAGTATTTTGTGGTAGTAAACTTTGCATGCCTTCCAGCAAGCGAGTTTGCGGAGAAAAAGTCATGGTATGCATTTTTCCAAAATATTGATTGTGAGGGAGAATTGCTGTATGGATAGAGAATAATATTTAGAACTTGCGGGAGCATGATTGGAGCGGGAGACTTTTATATGTGTACACAAAGCCAGTTGAACATAATATTGAAAAAAATTAGTGAAATATACAAGTCTGTTTATGGAGAAAAATTAGAATGTGTCATATTGTATGGTTCGTATGCACGAGGTGATTTTTCGGATGATTCGGATCTTGATATTGTCGCATTGGTTCATGGAGATCGTGTGAAGCTGCAGGATCAATTGAAAAATGTATGGGACCAGACCTGTGATTTGGAATTAGAATATGAGATGGTGCTGTCTCCGGCAGTTATTCCTTATGAGGAATTTGAAAAGTACAGAGAGGATTTACCGTATTATAGGAATATTGCGAACGAGGGGGTAAACGTAGTTGGCTGATCACAAAAAAGAGCTGATGATGTATAGAATAGCGGGGGCAAAGGAAAAGCTGGATTCCTCCAAACTGCTTTTAGATTATGGAAATTACAAGGATTCTATTGGGCGCTCGTATTATGCGATGTTTTCAGCGGTACGTGCAATATTGGCACTTGATGGAGTTGACTACTCGAAGCACGCTGGAGTGATCGCTTATTTTCAAAAAGAGTATGTGAAAACAGGTACGTTTGATAAACTATATTCAAAGTATCTGAGTCAGGCATTTCAAATTAGGAATCAGGCAGATTACGAGGATTTTTATATTGTATCCCCAAAAGATGCTATGGAGCAGTATAAGAAAGCTGATGAATTTGTAAAGGCTGTAGAAGCATATCTTGAGGGCGAGAGGCAAGACAATCATGAAAGGCGAAGAACTGGTGACGGTATAGACAGTAAGCAGGTAGTTTGAACCGGGATTTTATGCAGATAGGTCAATCGACAGGTCAATTTGCTCGCACGCACTCGTACAGGCCCCATAAAATAAGGCGGGATTCACACAACAGCAACGGACTCTGACTCCGTCATTTCCAGGTTCGAGCCCTGGTAGCGCTGTGAAGAGGAATCGCTGAGGCGGTTCCTTTTTTGTTGCAGAAAGGCCGGAAAACGAAAGGCTTACCTGCCGATTCTTGAAACACAAAGGGATTTATGCTACTATGAGCGTAGATAAATTTCTGTGGCAGTAAACTTTGTATGCCTTCCAGCAGATGAGTTTACAGAGACAGCATACAGACTGAAAGGAATGAACGATGAAAAAATTAGCAATCTTAGGCAACGGCTTTCTGGCGGGCATCGTCGTGGAGGCAGCAGAAAAAGGGATGCTGCCGGACTATGAGCTGGTGGGCATTCTCGGGCGAAGCGAGGAAAAGACACGGGCGCTCGCAGCGCGCGCGGGCTGCGCGGCATGCTTTACGATCGAGGCGCTTTTGGAGCAAAAGCCGAACTATGTGGCGGAGGCAGCCAGCGTCGCCGCGGTGAAGGATTATGCGGCGCGGATTTTGTCCGCGGGCGCAAGCCTTGCGGTGCTCTCCATCGGAGCGTTTGCGGATGAAGACTTTTACCGGAGCACGTCCCGGACCGCGGCAGAAAACGGCGTAAAAGTACATATCGCGTCCGGCGCCATCGGCGGCTTTGACGTGCTGCGCACGGTAGCGCTGATGGGCGAGGCGCAGGTGCGCTTTGAGACACGGAAAGGCCCTGCGTCACTGCAAGGCACGCCGCTTTTCGAGGAAAAACTACTGACCGACACGGAAGAAACATGTGTGTTCGAGGGAAGCGCAAAGGAGGCGATCGCACTGCTTCCGACAAAGGTAAATGTGGCGGTGGCGGCGGCCCTTGCGAGCGTCGGCCCGGAAAGCGAACGCGTGAAGATCACAAGCGTGCCGGGCTTTGTGGGGGATGACCATCGGATCACTGCAAAGATCGAGGGTGTGAAGGCGCTCGTAGATATCTATTCGTCGACGAGTGCGATTGCGGGCTGGAGCCTCGTGGCGCTTTTGCAGAATCTGGCGTCGCCGGTTGTTTTTTAATTTCAGAAAGGCCATGGCATGCCGGCGCAGGCCGCAAGCGCACGTGTCGGACAACAATGAGCAGATAAAGCAGGGAGGAAAACAATGTTTCGCAAATTAGTCGCAATCGAGCCGGTGCGCATGGTCGCATCCGGCATGGAGGAGCTCAAAAACTACGCAAACGAGATCGTTGCCTACGATGACGTCCCGGCGGATGACGCCGAGATCGTGCGGCGCATCGGCGACGCGGACGCAGTGCTCGTCTGCTACACGTCGCGCATCACCGGAGAAACACTTGCACAGTGCCCAAACGTAAAATATGTGGGCATGTGCTGCAGCCTGTACTCCGAGGAGAGCGCCAATGTAGATATCGCCTACGCACGGGCGCACGGCATCGACGTGCGCGGCATCCGGGATTACGGCGACCGCGGCGTGGTAGAGTTTGTGCTCTGTGAGCTGGTGCGCTTTCTGCACGGCTACGACCGCCCGATGTGGCGGGAGCAGCCGCTTGAGATCACAGACTTAAAGGCGGGCGTCATCGGACTTGGCGTTTCGGGCGGTATGATCGCGGAGGCGTTAAAATTTATGGGCGCCGAGGTGAGCTATTACAGCCGCAGCCGAAAGCCCGACCGGGAAGCGGAGGGGTTTGTCTATCGCGCGCTCCCCGATCTGCTCTCCCACTGTGACGTGGTGTTCACATGTCTGAACAAAAATGTCATCCTGCTCGGCGAGCAGGAATTTGCGGCGCTCGGCGACGGAAAGCTTTTGTTCAACACGTCCATCGGACCCTCCCACGAGGTTCCGGCGCTGAAAAGCTGGCTTTCAAAAGGAAATAACTGGTTTATCTGCGACACGGCGGGCGCGCTCGGCGACGTCTCTCTTGTTGAACACGCACACGTCGTCTGCCCGGACGCATCTGCCGGTATGACCGCGCAGGCATATGAGCTTTTGACGAAAAAGGTGCTTATAAATATTGCGGACCACATCGCGTCCGTTGATTAAAAAGCCGCCGCATATCCCGCAGGAATCCCTTTTACATCCCTCCAAAATGTGCTATGATACTCTCATAACGTTTACATAACAAGGGGAGGGGGATGCAAGAGATGAAAAAGCAGGTGAAAAGACACCGGACGCCGGGATTTGCCGCAAGGATCTGCGCGGCGTGCCTTGCAGCGGGCATGCTGCTCCAGCTTCCGGGATCAGCGCTTCCGGGGAAGCTCACTGCCCTGGCCGCGCAGGAAACCGACTACAGCCGGTATTCGTCCGCGAAGCACGACTGGTACATCCGGCGCGCGAAAAATCATGAGAAGGCGGGCGGCGGCATCCCGGCGGGCATAAAGCTCTCGGATTATGACAGCTATTACATGAACGTAAAAACGGACGAGAAGGTCATCTACCTCTCGTTCGACTGCGGATATGAGAACGGATACACCGATCAAATATTAAAGACGCTGAAAAAGCACAAGGCAAAGGCGGTCTTCTTTGTCACAAAGGATTTTATCAAAAAAGCGCCAAAGCTGGTGACAAAAATGAAGGAGCAGGGCCACCTGGTCGGTAACCACACCTGTACGCACCCGGATCTGTCGCAGAAATCACCGGAGCAGATCAAAAAAGAACTGGTCGACTGCGCAAAAGCGATGAAGGATGCCACAGGCTATGAAATGGATCCGTTTCTGCGCCCGCCGATGGGGTGCTTTAGCGAGCGGAGCTTAAAGGTCGCGCAGGATCTTGGCTACAAGACGATTTTCTGGAGCATGGCGTACTACGATTATGACGCGGATAACCAGCCGGGAAAGGATTATGTCGTAAAGCATTTTAAGGACAATTATCACAAGGGCGCACTGCCCCTCATCCATGCGACCTCCTCCTCAAACTGCGAGGCGCTGGACGAGGTGCTGACGTTTCTCGAGGGGAAAAAGTGCCGCTTCGGGACGCTCGACGAGTTCGCCCTTCCGAAGGGAACGCTGAAAATCTCCTGCAAGAGCAAGGTGTACGACGGGA
>CAMTZV010000095.1 GCA_947086625.1 uncultured bacterium
TCCGCTGGCGGCCGGTGTGTGGTATCCTGTATTTGGATGCGAATTAAACCCGATGTTCGGCGCGGCGGCGATGAGCCTCTCGAGCTTCTGCGTGGTGACAAACGCGCTGCGGCTGAACCTGTTTGACGTGCACAGCACGAAAAAGGACAGAAAGCTGAAGCAGGAAAAACAGGCGCGGGGCATGGATCAGGAAATGGATTTAAAAGAATTAAAAGAATCAAAAAAGGAAGAAAAGGAGAATGAAACCATGACAAAAACGATGCATATAACAGGGATGATGTGCGGGCACTGTGAGGCACGCGTAAAGAAGACGCTCGAGGCGATCGAGGGCGTGGCGGAGGCGGTTGTCAGCCACGAGGCGGGCACGGCGGTTGTAACCCTCTCCGCAGACGTGGCGGACGCGGCCTTAAAGGAGGCCGTCGAAGCGCAGGATTACCCGGTAACATCGATCGAGTAGCGGCAGCGTGTGTCCGGGGAGCGCCCCCCCGACAGGCGAAAAGGGCAACAGGAGCGTCCCGGGCAGGCGAAAAGGGCGGCAGGAGCAAACCGGATAGCAGAAGGAAAACTGGAGCGAATCGGGGCAAACAGTAACCAGCCGTCGGCGGATGGACGGTCCCTGAACAAAGACTGTTATAAAAACGCCGGTGCTTGGCGAGGTATTTTCGAGCTTAGCATCCGCTGCGTTTTTATCCAAGCGGAAGCGTGTCTTTGTCAGGGATTGTCCGTCCGCTGACGGCGTGGCTCATTTAGACAGGAATCAATATGCAGACAAGAGAAATTTTACAGCAGCTACAGTCCGGCGCCCTCTCCCTCGACGAGGCGGAGCGCCACTTAAAGCAGCAGCCCTTCGAGGAGATGGGCGTCTTCGCAAAGCTGGATATGCACCGGAAGGTGCGCGCGGGCTTTCCGGAGGTCGTTTTCTGCGAGCGGAAGGAAAACGACCATCTGTGCGCCATCTTCCGGCGGCTTTACGAGACGGACGGGGAGGCCTTTGGCACGCGCGCGAGCAGAGAGCAGTACGAGCTGGTGAAGCAGACGCTTCCGCAGGCACAGTACGACCCGGTTTCGCGCATTTTAAAGGTTGAGAAAGAGGACAAGCCGCGCGTCGGCTGTATCGCGGTGTGCACGGCGGGCACCGCGGATATCGCGGTTGCGGAGGAGGCCGCGCAGACGGCGGAATATTTCGGCTCGTATGTGGAGCGGGTGTACGACGTGGGCGTGGCGGGCATCCATCGGCTGTTCGCAAAAATGGATGTGATCGGAAGGGCAAACTGTGTCGTCGCGGTCGCGGGCATGGAGGGCGCGCTTGCGGGCGTGCTCGGCGGGCTTTTGGATGTGCCGGTCATCGCGGTCCCGACGTCGGTGGGCTACGGCGCGAGCTTTCACGGGCTCTCCGCGCTGCTTACGATGATTACCTCCTGCGCGAACGGCATCGGCGTGGTAAACATTGACAACGGCTACGGCGCGGGCTATCTTGCGACGCAGATCAATCGGTTAGGAGTGAGGACAGGTGAATTATAAAACGAATGCGGCCGCCGGGTGCGCGGAAAACAAAAACGCCGGGCAGCAGAGGATCTTATATCTGGAGTGCGCCTCCGGTATCAGCGGCGATATGACGGTGGCGGCGCTGCTCGATCTTGGCGCGGACGAGGAAAAGCTTCGGGCGGCGCTCGCCTCCCTGCCGCTTGAGGGCTATCGTATACAGCTCTCCCGCGTGAAAAAAGCGGGGCTGGACGCGTGTGATTTCGCGGTGCTGCTTGACGCGGCGCATGAGAACCACGACCATGACATGGCGTATCTCCACGGCGATATGCATGTGCATAACGACGGCGGGCACGACCACGACGGGCACATGCACAGCCATGACGCATCGGACGGCGGGCACGGCCACAGCCACACACATGACGGGAGTCACGGGGATGACGGCCACAGCCACACGCATGACGGGAGTCACGGAGATGACGGCCACAGCCATCACCACGAACACCGCGGCCTGCCCGAGATCCGGGAGATCATCGCGGCGGGCGAGCTGACGCCCGGTGCCAGGGAGCTTTCGTACCGCATCTTTGATATTCTGGCGGACGCGGAGGCGAAGGCGCACGGCGTAGCGCGCGAGCAGGTGCATTTTCACGAGGTCGGGGCGGTGGATTCCATCGTCGACATTGTGGCGGCGGCGGTCTGTCTGGACGATCTTGCGCCGGGGCGCATCGTCGTCTCTCCCCTGTCCGAGGGAACGGGGACGGTCCGCTGCCAGCACGGCGTTTTGCCGATTCCGGTTCCGGCAGTCGCAAACATCGTGTCGGCGCACGGCCTGACGATTCATGGAACAGGGGTCATGGGGGAGCTTGTGACGCCTACCGGAGCCGCAATCGCCGCCGCGGTGCTGCAGATGCACAATTCGCTGCCGGACGACTATGTCATCCGGGGTGTGGGCATCGGCGCGGGAAAGCGGGAATATGCGGCGGCGGGGATTCTGCGCGCCATGTGGATCGAGGCGGCGGGACAAACGCCGGAGCGTGCGGATGCGAAAAAGACAGGGTACGCGCACGGGACGGGACCGGCGGACGAAACAGGAGGAGCGGCCGCTGCTGACAGGATCGTAAAGCTCGAGGCGAACATCGACGACGCCACCGGCGAAGAGCTGGGATACTGCATGGATGTGCTTCAGGCTGCGGGTGCGCGGGATGTGAGCTTTATGCCGCTTTACATGAAAAAGAACCGCCCCGCCTACGAGCTGCGCGTGATCTGTGCCCCGGAGGATGTGACGCGTCTGGAGGAGATCATCTTCCGGCAGACGACGACGATCGGCATCCGCCGCGCGGTGATGGAGCGCACGGTGATGGAGCGGACGTGCCGGACGGTTGAGACGCCTTACGGTGCGGCGCAGGTGAAGCTCTGCCGTCACGGGGACGTAAAAAAGATTTACCCCGAGTATGAGAGTGTCGCCGCACTTTGCAGGGCGGGCGGCAGGGATTTTGGCGAGGTTTATCAGGTCATTGTAAATTGTGCCAGAAAATGCGAGTGATTATTTGTCTAATATAACCAAAATGCGGGGAACCTGAGGAAATGACTGTAAAAAGCTTCCGGTTGTGTTATAATAAAGGATAAGTCTTTACCAGTTCAACCATCATCATCTGTGAAACGCGTGAATGACGTTTGCTGAATTGATAGAGTGTTCTGCAAAGGAGGCAGTGATTCGGTGGCGGAGATCCATTTATCAAAGCTGTTGGACATGGAAAGCATGAAGGCGATCCAGAATGCGTTTTCCAGGTTGACAGGGATGGCGTCAAATCTCACGGATGAGAGCGGGGCGTCGATCACGGAGGGAGTTAATTTTGAGCAATTCTGTTATCGGCTGACGCGCAATTCGCCGATCGGGCGGATGCGGTGCGAGAGCTGTGACCGCATGGGCGCAAAGCAGACGATGCGGAGCGGAAAAGCGGAGGTGTACACGTGTCACGCCGGACTGTGTGATTTTGCGGCTCCGATCATCGTTGACGGGCGCTTTATGGGCGCCTTTGTCGGCGGACAGGTGTTGATGGAGGAGCCCGACGAGCAGGCGGTGCGCGCGACGGCGCGCGAGCTTGGCATCGATGAGGACGAGTATGTGGAGGCGATCCGCAAAATCCCGATCCTGAAGCGGGAGAAAATTGAGGAGGCGGCAGATTTTTTGTGTGTCGTTGCAAATGTGTTTTCCACGATGGCATACAACAATTATGTCGCGCTGACGAAGAGCCGGGAGCTGGAAAACTTGTCCCGCCTGAAATACGAATTTTTGGAGACGGTGAACATGAGCCTGCACAAGCCGCTGCAGGAAATCCTGTTTCTGGCGCAGAGCATCAACCGGATCAAGCTGCCGGATGACGCGGCCGAAAAGCTGCGCAAGCTTGAGAAAATGAACCAGACGGTTATCAACGCACTGGCGGATGCCATGGCGTATTCAGACATGACGCGCACGGACTCGGATATCGTGGAGACGGAATATGATCTTCACAAGCTCTGCGAGAGCCTTGCCCTCACCTATGGCGGCAGGCTGGCGGAAAGCCCGGTCGAATTTGTGCTGACGGTGGAGAGGGATGTACCGACAGACCTGTTTGGCGATGCGACCCGCATCCGGCAGATCCTGATCAATCTTTTGAACAATTCAGTTCAGTATACAGACAGAGGGAGTATCTCTTTACATATTTCCAAAAAGCGGACAACTTACGGAATGATGGTTACGTTCGAGATCGCGGATACCGGGAGAGGTATGCCTGAAAGCCAGGTAGAAGACATTCAGAGGCTCTTTGACAGCGTGCACGAGAGCCGCACGATCGAGGAAAATATGCTGGCGTTTGGGCTTGGGATGACAAGCCAGCTCGTCGCCGCCGTGTACGGAAGCGTGCATGTAGAGAGCACGCCGGGCGTGGGAACGGTTTTTACGGTGACGATTCCGCAGATGGCGGCGGAGCAGGCAGCCGGGCGTGGGCGCGAAGGAGTCCCTGTGCTGTGAGAAAGCGGGCAGGGGAATGAGCAGGGAGATGAAGGGAAAAATGAACGCAGAGGACTTTGAGGATTACGAGGGCTATGAGGAGGCCATGATGCGCTGCAGTTCGCTGTTTGCGCGGGCAGAGCAGGTAGAATCGGAGGAAAACAGGGAGGCGGTGCGTCTCGTGCAGCCGATCCTGCGGTTTGCGGGGCTTGAGATGAAGCGGCTCGACCATGCGCGGGGGATTGTCTTACAGGCGGTTCGCTTTACGGAGATGGCGGAGGCGGATCCAGCCTGCCCGCAGGAGTACCGCTACGAGGAGGACGACGGTCTATCCTGCGCGCGGACAGGCGGCGTGGGACGCGCGGGAGCTGCGCCGCATCAAATATTTCGTGCTGCAGCTTTATCTGACGAACGAGCGTCAGAATTTAAAGCATGACGCCCACTATTACCGCTACCATGACCCGCAGACAAGGCATCACAATATGGCGTATTTTCTCGACCGGTGCGATGCGTACATTCAAAGAGGGACGATCGGACAGTACACGGCGATACTCGCGAACATTTCCGGTTTTACGAATTTAAATTTCCTGATCGGCAGCAGCAACTGCGATACGGTGCTCATCCGGCTTTTGGACTGGCTGCAGGAGGGGCTCGAAAAGGACGAGGTCGTCTCGCGCGTGAGCGGCGACGAGTTTGCGCTGCTCATACACCGCAGCCACGAGGGGATGATTCTGGAAAAGCTGCGCGTCAGCGACGTCCGCTACGGAAAGCATCCCGGCGATCTGGCGCACGTCTCGGCGGAGGCGGGTATTTTCCGGCTGAGCGATGCCGTGGAGAGCTACCACCATATCGTACAGGCAGTCAGCAGCGCGCTCAACGTGGCAAAAAGCTCGCTGCAGCTTCAGTTTTCCTATTATGATCCGATTGCGGCGGATGCCGGAGAGCGCAGGAAATTTTATGAAAACGCGTTCGAGCGCGCGCTCATCAACGAGGATATCCGGATATTTTTCCAGCCGAAGGTCTCGCTTAAGGATTATAGCCTGATTGGAGCGGAGGCGCTCTCGCGCTGGATGATGAACGGCAAGATCGTTCCGCCGGATGCCTTTATTCCGATTCTGGAGGAGACGACGCGCATTTGCGAGCTGGACTTTTACGTGCTGGAGCATGTGTGCAGGTCGATCAGGAGCTGGCTGCGCCAGGGCATAAAGCCGGTGAAGGTGTCGGTGAATTTTTCGCGCCGCCACCTCTCGAACACAAATCTCGTGAACGATATCGTGGATGTGATCGACCGCTTTTTCGTGCCGCATCACTATATCGAGGTCGAGCTGACCGAGACGACGATCGACGCGGATTTTGCCGCCCTGAAAAGAATTGTTTACGGGCTGCGGGAGCAGGGCATCGAGTCGTCCGTGGACGATTTCGGAATGGGATATTCGTCTCTGAGCCTCATCCGGGACGTGCCTTTTAAGGTGCTCAAAATCGATAAGAGCTTTCTGGGAGATAAAAAAGGCGGGCCAAACGAGCGCAAGCGCGCGATGATGAAGCATGTCATCAGTATGGCGAACGAGCTTGGCATGGAGTGCATCGCCGAGGGCGTGGAGAGCATGGAGCACGTGCAGCTTTTAAAAGAGAACAAGTGCTACATGGCGCAGGGCTTCCTCTTTAACCGTCCGGTTCCAAAGGAGGAGTTTGAACAGATCCTGACGCAGGCGGGCTAGCGTATCGTTGACAGACAGCAAAAGGAAGACCGGGGGCTTTTTGCCCCGTTACATATATAGTGTTAAGAATGGTGTCAAAGGAAGCATGAAACAAGGAGGAAAGGACATGAAAAAGACACAGGTAAAACGTGTACTGGCGTTGGCGCTTGCCGCGGCGATGCTGCTTGCGGCTGCACCCGAGGTGGACG
>CAMTZV010000096.1 GCA_947086625.1 uncultured bacterium
GTTTTCCCATGCAGATATTCTCACGGATCGTGCCGGAGTGCAGCCACGTCTCCTGCAATACCATGCCGTAGCTCTCCCGCAGGCTCTCCCGCGTCACGTCGCGGATATCCGTGCCCTCCACAAAAATGCCGCCCGCCTTCACGTCGTAAAAACGCATCAGAAGGTTGATGAGCGTCGTCTTTCCGCAGCCGGTAGGCCCGACGATCGCGATGCGCTGGCCGGGCTGTACGTGCAGATTGAAATCCTCGATCAGGTGCTGCTCCTGTGTGTAGGAAAACGATACGTGCTCCAGATCCACGCAGCCCTTCACGTCGGAAAGCACCCGTGCCCCCGCGCGCTCTGCGACCTCCGGCTCCTCCTCCATCAGCTCAAAGACGCGCGCCGCGCAGGCAATCGCGTTTTGCAGCTCGGCGATCACGCCGGAGATCTCGTTGAACGGCTTCGTGTACTGGCTCGCATAGTTTAAAAAGCACGAGAGCTGACCGACCGAAAGATTCCCGTTCACCGCCGAGATCGCGCCGAACACTGCCACCGCCGCGTAAACGATGTTGTTGACAAAGCGCGTGCACGGGTTCGTCAGGGAGGAGAAAAAGACTGCCTTTTTCGAGCACTGCTCGAGCCTGCCGTTAATTTCGTCGAACGCCTCCTGCGCCTCATCCTCATGCCCGTAGGCCTGCACGACCTTCTGGTTCTGGATCATCTCATCCATAAACGCCGTCTGCTCGCCGCGTATGCGCGCCTGCTCCTGAAACAGGTGATACGTCCGCTTCGCGATAAAGCTCGCCATAAAAAGCGACAGCGGCGTCACGACGATGACGACGAGCGCGATGCCCGCATTCTCCCGCAGCATGAAAAAAAGCGTTCCGAAAATCGTAATCACCCCGGTAAAAAGCTGCGTAAAGCCCAAAAGCAGGCCGTCGGCAAACTGGTCGACATCCGAAATCATACGGCTTGTGATATCCCCGGTCGAATGCCCGTCCAGGTATTTCAGCGGCAGGCGCTGCAGCTTTCTCGCCGCGTCGTTTCTGATGTCCTCCGTCACGCTGTAGGTCAGGCGGTTGTTGCAGCGGGCCATCGCCCACTGCGCGATGCTGTTGCTGACAATCACCGCCGCGATCAGCCGCAGAATACGTGTCAGAGCGGCAAAATCCACCGCTTCCTTCCCGATAATACAGTCGATGGCGTCCCCGGTGAGCAGCGGCACGCACAGCGTCAGGATCACAACCGCAAGCGCCAGCAGAATGCTGCCCGCCAGATAGTACCAGTAGTGCTTCACATAGCGGAGCACCTTTTTCGTCGTCTCCCGCTTAAAGCTTCCCTTACCTTTCGTCATGCGTCTGCCCTCCCTTCCAATCCTTGCTGTCAAACTGCGACTCGTAGATCTCCCGGTAGATTGGACAACCCTGCAAAAGCTCCTCATGTGTCCCCTGGCCTACGATTTTTCCTTCATCTAAAACAAGAATTAAATCTGCATATAAGACAGAAGCCGCGCGCTGGGAGACGATGAAAACGGTCGGCTTCGGGTCAAGGGCGGCGATCGCCATGCGAAGCCTGGCGTCCGTCGCGTAGTCGAGCGCGCTCGCGCTGTCGTCCAGGATCAAAATATCCGGCTCCTTCACGAGTGTGCGCGCGATGGCCAGACGCTGGCGCTGGCCGCCCGAAAAGTTGCGCCCGCCCTGCTCGACCATCTCCGCAAGCCCTCCGGCCTTGCCCTCGACGACCTCCCGTGCCTGCGCGGTCTCAAGCGCCCGCCAGAGCTGTTCGTCGGACGCGTCCGGCCTTCCCCAGCGCAGGTTTTCGCGGATCGTCCCCTGAAAGAGCACCGCTTTTTGCATGACGATGCCGACGCGCTCCCGCAGCTCTTCCCTGCCGTACGTCTTTACATCCCGGCCACAGACGCGCACCTCGCCGCCCGTCGCGTCGTAAAAGCGCGGAATGAGGTGCACGAGCGACGTCTTTCCGGAGCCGGTGCCTCCGATGACGCCGACCGTCTGACCGCGCCTGACCGAAAAGGTAATGTCCGAAAGCGACTGGCCGCCCGCCCCCGCATAGGTGAGATCGACATGCGAAAAGCTGACGATCTCATCGCTGTCCATCCCCCGCAGGACGTCCCGCGGCCCGCCCGATACCGGTGCATCGTTTCCGCCTGTGACCTGCGGGAAAGCCATTGACGAGGACACCTCGAACACGCCCGCCACGCGGCGTCCGCTCGCGATCGCACGCGTTAAGAGCACGACCGTGTTCGCGAGCTTCACAAGCTCCACGAGAATCTGTGACATGTAATCGATGAGCGCCACCACGTCGCCCTGCTCCATCGTGCCGACCGATACCTTCACGCCGCCGTTCGCCAGAAGCGCGATGATGCCGAGATTGACGACTACATACGTCAGCGGATTCATGAGCGCCGATATCTTTCCGACAAACAGCTGCTGGCGCTTCAGCAGCCCGTTTTCTTCGCAAAATTCCTCCGTCTCCTCCCCCTCCCGGTGAAACGCGCGGATGACGCGCACGCCGGTTAAGTTTTCCCGCGTACGGCGCAGCACCTGATCGAGACGCTCCTGCACCCTTTTGTAGAGCGGCAGCGTCGCGCAGATGATGCCGAACACGATGGCAAAGAGCACCGGTATGACAACCACGAACGTAAACGCCGCCTGTGCGTTGACCGTAAACGCCATAATCATCGCCCCGAACACGATAAACGGCGAGCGCATCAACAGCCGCAGCGCCATGTTCACGCCGTTCTGGAGCTGATTCACGTCGCTTGTCATCCGGTTCATGAGCGCCGACGTCCCCTGAATGTCAAGCTCCGTAAAGGAGAGCGACTGGATATGCGAAAACAGGGCGCACCGCAGCTTTGCGGCAAACCCGACAGCCGCCTTCGCCGCGAAATACTGCGCGCACAGCGCGCACAAAAGCCCCACCGCTGCCAGCAGAATGAGCACGCCGCACATCCGATAGATGTAGGGCTTGTCGCCGTATTTGATCCCCCTGTTGATGATCGACGCCACCACGAGCGGCACCATCAGGTCAAAGAGCGCCTCAAGCATCTTAAAGAGCGGCGCTATGACCGATTCCTTTTTGTAATCCTTTAAATAGATAAACAATCTTTTCATCGCTTTTCTCCAAAAAGAGCCGGAAAGCGCTCTGCTTCCGGCTCATCGTTTTGCCGCTACGGCGTAGCCGCCGCACCGCTTGCCGCGCCCGCGTCCGCGCCTGTGGCGCTCTGCGGCCTCGTGTAGATCGTCTCAAAGTTCACCGGCTCCCACACCTTCGCGTCCACCGTCCAGTCCGCCGACGCCTTGTAGCCGTCCACCGTCTCGGTGTAGCGCTCACGCTCACGCTCGGAGATGATGGATTTGCGCTCGTTTTCCGTCGCCTCCTCGTCAAAGAGGCTGTCCATGCGGACGATGTAATAGTACTTGTCCGTCTCGATCAGATTTTTTGACAGCTCCTTCTCCTTCAGCTTATCGGCGGCCTTCAACGCCTCGATGTCCAGCGGCGGGGTCACTTCTTCCGACTCCTCCAGATCATTTTTCCCGTAGGAGCACGTGGAGACCGTCGCCTCCTCCTTCTCGGCCGCGGCCTTCAGCGGATCCTCCTGGCTTCCAGACTGCGCCGCGTCGAGAATCTTCTGCGCCTTCTCCTTTGCCTCCTTCGCCGCGGACGCCTCGTCCTTCTTTTCCGCGTCATCCGTACTGCCCGCGGATTTGCTCACGCGCACGTAGCTGATCGTCTTCTGCGCACACTCCTCGTCGGGAACGTTTTTGTCGACGTCCGCCACGATCGCGTCGCGCATCTTTTTCTGCAAAGTGCCAAGCCGCAGCATCTCTTTCACATATTCCTCCGTCGCGCCCATCGCCTTTAGCGCCTCCTCGGTGTTGTCCGAGAAAAACTGCGCCGCGGCCTTTTCAATCGCAGCCGTATCGTCTGCGCTAAGCGTTACGCCGTAGTCGCCCATGTGCTCCTCTAACAGATAGTATTCCTCAAGCTGCTCGAGCGTATTCTCCTTTACGGAATCCGTCATCGTCGTGCCGCCGGTATCCCTCGTCCACATATCCGCGCCGAAATACTGCATGTAATACGTATCGTACGTCACGGCCGTGTACTGCGCAAGGCAGTTTGCAAGCCCAAGACTGATCTCCTTTCCGTTCACCGTCGCCACCACCGCATCGGCCTTCAGCCCGCTGCCGCAGCCCGTCGCCAGCGTGCCCGCCGCGATCACGGCGGCCATTGCAAGCGCTGTCATCCTTTTCAACTTCATGTCATGCTTCCTCCTTTTGTCCTCATACATCCTGCGCATATTATAAAACCTCGCACGCCATCATGCAAGACCTTCACCATTTTTTCACACATCCCCGCCGTCGTGATAGAGTAACCCCATCTCATCTAAGAAATGCGAGAGCGCCCCGAGCGCATCCGTCTTTTCCCGGCTGTTGTAATCCGTCTTATATAAGAAAGAAGGGCTCTCCCGATCAGGCACAAAAATGACCGCGCCCGCAAAGCGCTCGACAAACGGCGGAATATTCACCGGTTCCACCGGCGCCTGCGGATAAAGCGTGAAGCGGATCGTACTCCCCTTCTGCGTGACCTCGGTGATGTAAAGGCGGTGCGCCCGCGCCTTTTCCCGCGCAATGGACAGAAGGTTTTGCACCGAGCGGGGCGGCTCGCCAAAGCGGTCGATGAGCTCGTCGAGCATCTCGTCTCCCGCCGCATCGTCCTCCACACACGCAATGCGCTTGTAAATGTCAAGCTTCTGGTATTCGTTCGGAATATAGCCCGGCGGGATGTACGCGTCCACATCGATATCGAGCGTCGTCTCAAAGGGCGTTTCCTGTATCTCGCCCTTCTGCGCCTTCACCGCCTCGTTCAGCATCTTGCAGTAGAGATCATAGCCGACCGCCTCCATATGCCCGTGCTGCTGCGCGCCCAGCAGGTTGCCCGCGCCGCGGATCTCAAGGTCGCGCATGGCGATCTTAAAGCCGCTGCCAAGATCGGTAAACTCGCGGATCGCCGCCAGCCGCTTCTCTGCGACCTCCTTTAACATTTTATCCCGCTTGTACATAAAGAATGCGTAGGCGGTGCGGTTGCTGCGCCCCACGCGGCCCCTGAGCTGATAGAGCTGCGCCAGCCCCATGTTATCGGCATCCTGTATAATCATTGTGTTGACATTTGAAATATCAAGTCCTGTTTCAATAATTGTCGTTGATACCAGTACATCGATCTCTCCGTTGATAAACTGGTACATAATCCGTTCCAGCTCAAGCTCCTTCATCTGCCCGTGGGCAAACGCGACGCCCGCCTGCGGCACAAGCCCCGCGATTTTCGCCGCCACGTCCGCAATCTGGTTCACGCGGTTGAATACGTAATAGACCTGCCCGCCGCGCGCAAGCTCCCGCGCGATCGCCTCGCGCACCAGCTCCTCGTTGTACTCCATCACATACGTCTGGATCGGAAGCCGGTCCATCGGCGGCTCCTCTAACACGCTCATGTCGCGGATCCCGATCAGGCTCATGTGCAGCGTGCGCGGAATCGGCGTGGCAGTCAGCGTCAGCACATCGACATTCTTTTTGAGCTGCTTGATCTTCTCCTTGTGCGTCACGCCGAAGCGCTGCTCCTCGTCGACGATGAGCAGTCCCAGATCCTTAAAGCTCACATCCTTCGAGAGCACCCGGTGCGTCCCGATGACGATATCCACCATGCCTTTTTTCAGCTCCGCGATCGTGTGCCGCTGCTGCGCCGCGCTGCGGAAGCGGCATAACAGATCGACCACGACCGGGAAATCCTTCATGCGCTGGGCGAACGTATTGTAGTGCTGCTGCGCCAGGATCGTCGTCGGCACGAGGTAGACGACCTGCTTGCCCTCCTGCACCGCCTTGAACGCCGCGCGGATCGCCACCTCGGTCTTTCCGTAGCCCACGTCGCCGCAGATGAGACGGTCCATGATCTTTGTGCTCTCCATGTCCCGCTTCGTATCCTCAATCGCCGCCACCTGATCCACAGTTTCCTCAAAGGGGAACATCTCCTCGAACTCCCGCTGCCAGACCGTGTCCGGCCCGTAGACGTAGCCCTCCTTCTGCTGGCGCAGCGCGTAGAGCTCCACAAGCTCTCTTGCGATCTCCTTCACCGCACCCTGCACGCGCGCGCGCGTCCTGCTCCACTCCTGCGTCCCCAGGGTGTTCAGCTTCGGCTTTTTCGCGTCGCTTCCGGCGTATTTCTGGATCAGGTCGAGCTGCGTCGCCAGAATATACAGGTTGGAGCCCTTCGCGTAGGTGATCTTCATGTAGTCCTTGGTCGTCCCGCCCACGTCCATCTTCTCGATGCCCTGATAGATGCCAAGGCCGTGG
>CAMTZV010000097.1 GCA_947086625.1 uncultured bacterium
CGTCGACGCGGACGGCGACGGCGTCTGCGACAACTACACGCAGGGCAAGCCCGGCTATGGCTGCGGCGGATACGTTGACAAAGACCGCGACGGCATCTGCGACAACTGCGGCCGCCCGGTACACGGTAACGGCTGCGGCTACGGCTACGTCGACGCGGACGGCGACGGCGTCTGCGACAACTACACGCAGGGCAAGCCCGGCGGCGGCCGCGGCGGACGGTACGGACAGGGCGGCGGAAAAGGCAGACACGGCAGATAAAACGTAAAGAGGGATCACTGTGCGGGACGAGCAGACGTTAAACAGGGCCATCGACCGGTATTCGGATACGGTGCGGCGCCTGTGCATGATACATCTGAAAAATTATCATGATATGGAGGACATATTTCAAACGGTCTTTTTGAAGTATGTCCTTAGTCCCGTTGTATTTGAAAGCGACGAACACGAAAAAGCATGGCTCATCCGTGTGACCGTCAACGCCTGCAAGGATCTGCTCAAAAGCTTTTTCCGCAGCCGCACGGTTCCCTTAGACGAGCTGCTCTGCAGCAGCGAGGCACTCCCGCCGGACAACAGCGACGTGCTCGAGGCGGTCCTCTCCCTGCCCGAAAAGTACAGGGACGTCGTGTATCTGCATTTCTTCGAGGAATACACTGCCGTCGAAATCGGAAGCATCCTCGGAAAAAATACGAACACCGTCTACACGCTTCTCACACGTGCAAAGCGACTGCTGAAGGAAAAGCTGGGAGGTGACCGATTTGGATAACATGGTAAAGGATGCGTTCGGGCAGCTCCACGCCGACGAAGCGCTCAAAAACAGCACAAAAGCATACATCTATCAAAAGACAAACGGCTACCGGGGACGGCGCGCGCCCGCAGCCCGGCGGCTTGCCGCGGTTATGGCCTGCTTTCTCCTCGCGGTCTTTGGCTGGAAGGGATACTCCGATTTCTTCACCTCCGTCTCCACGATCAGCATCGACGTGAACCCCTCGTTTGAGCTGGATATCAACCGCTTCGACCGGGTCATCTCCGTCCACGCCTACAACGACGACGGGGCCGCCGTGCTCGCCTCCGGCGACGTCCGTTTTCTGGATTACCGGACGGCGCTCGAAAAACTGCTGCAAAACGAGCGCATGGAGCCGTATATGCAGGACGGACAGCCCGTGGAGGTCACCGTGTTCGGGGACAGCGACCAGAAAAGCAGCGAGCTGCTCGAAAACGTGAACGCCTGCACCGCCTCCCGCGGAAACGTGCAGTGCTCAGTCGGAAACTCCGAGGAGGCCGCAAAAGCGCACGCCCTTGGACTGTCCTACGGAAAATATCGGGCGTTTTTAGAGCTTCAGGCGCTCGACCCTTCGGTCACAGCGGACGATGTGCAGGGGCTAACGATGCGCCAGATCCGCGATCTGATCCGGGCGCGCTCCAAAAGTCCGGATGCGCCTGATACGCCGCCCCGCGAAAGCAAAACCGACGGAGAAAGCAAGGCGGACGATACAAAGCAAACCGTGGAAAACCAGGCCGGGACTGGCAGCACGACCGGCTCCGGCAGCCAGACCGGAAACGGAAATGGAAACGGCGCCGGAAATGGTAATGGTAATGGTAACGGCCCCGGAAATGGCAATGGCGCCGGAAATGGCGGCGGCAACGGGAATGGAAATGGCCCCGGAAATGGCAGCGGCAGTGGCAACGGAAACGGCAACGGCAACGGCCACGGAAATGGCAGCGGCAGTGGCAATGGCAATGGCATGGGCCATGGCAATGGCTCTGGAAATGGCAATGGCAACGGCCACGGCCATGGCGGCGGACGCTAGCTCATCCTTCGAAAAAACGGCACAGCCCGAAAGGACTGTGCCGTTTTCAAATACTACAAATGATTTATTCCTGACTCTTTGCCGCCTCGGCCTCGCGCTTATTGATCTTTCTCTGGTTGTAAACCGAGAATATAATCACGGCGAGCGCAACCGCCATAAACACATCCGCGATCGGCGACTGGAAGATCGCCGCGAAATTCCCTTTTTGGATATTCATGAAGCGGACAAAGTTTTTCTCGCACATCGGCCCCAGAATCAGCGCCAGCAGAATCGGCGAGAGCGGGAACTCATACTTGTTCATGAGCCAGCCGACAACGCCAAAGGCCACGCACACGCCCACGTCGAACACGTTCTTGTTGATGGAGAACGCGCCCAGCAGGGAGATCACTAAAATGATCGGATAGAGCATCTTCTTCTCCACGGATACGATCTTCGCGAAGAAGCGCACGCCGCAGCAGCCCACGACGAGCATTGCGAGGTTTGCGAGCATGAGTGCCGCAAACACGCGGTAAACGGTCGGAAGCTCCGCGATGTACATCATCGGTCCGGGCGTGATACCCTTCATGATGAATGCGCCAAGCAAAATCGCGGTCACGGAGTCACCCGGCACACCAAGGGAGAGCAGCGGGATCATCGCGCCGCCGGAGCAGCCGTTGTTCGCCGACTCGGTCGCGGCAACGCCGTTGGGGATACCGGTGCCGTAAAGCTCGGGATGCTTGCTGGCAGACTTGCTCGCGCCGTAGGATACAAACACCGCGATATCGCCGCCCGCGCCGGGGATCGCGCCGATAAACGTACCGATCAGGCCGCCGGATAAAATGTTCGGCCAGATCTTCTTGATCGTCGCCAGATCGGGCAGCACGTTTTTGATCTTCTCGTTGGACTTCTCCTGCTTTTCCTCGCCGCTGATGATACGCTCCACGCCCGCGATGACCTCCGCCACCGCAAACAGGCCGATCAGGGTCGGGATAAACTGGAAGCCGTCTAAAAGCCCCGTCTGCTTGTATGTAATGAAGCGCGGGATTCCGTTTGTCGGGTCAAGCCCCACGGTACACAGCGCCATTCCGAGGAAGGCGCTGATCAGTCCCTTTGTGATGGACTTGCCGGAGATCGCGATGATGACCGACAGACCGAAGATCGCCAGCATAAACATCTCGCCCGGGCCGAAGCTCATCGCCATATTTGCGATAAACGGGGAGAGGAACGTCATGACCAGCGCGCCGATCACGCCGCCGCAGAAGGAGGAAAACATCGCAACGGAAAGCGCTTTTCCCGCCTGTCCCTTCTGGCACATCGGGTAGCCGTCAAGCAGCGTCGCAGCCGCCGCGGGCGTACCGGGCGCGTGAATGAGAATCGCAGAGATCGAACCGCCGTACATACCGCCGCAGTAAATGCCAAGCAAAAGCCCGATGGAAGGAATCAGATCCATTCCGAATGAAAACGGAATGAGCAGCGCCACGCCCATCGTCGCCGTCATGCCCGGAATCGCGCCCAGCAGTACGCCGCCGCAGGCGCCAAGAAGCGTCATGAGGATCACCTGAAGGCTGCCCCACACGGCGCCATAGCTCTCTAACAGTAAACCAAAATCCATAAATCCATTCCCTCCCCTCTAAAGCTTTCCGACGAGGTCACTGAGGAAGCTCAACGGACCCATAGGAATATTGACAGTCAGTACCTTGAAAAAGATAAACCACATGCCAAGCGGCACAAGGATCGACACGAGGATCATCTGCAGCCAGTTGCGTTTTCCGATCAAAAACATGATGACCATGGAAATCAGTGCCGCACAGATGACATACCCGAGCGTCTTAAAGAGCGCCACAAACGCAACGCCTAACAGAATGACAACAACTCCCGCCAGAACCGACTTATCCTTCACAAAATTGATGGACGCCGCCTTTGACGCGAGATAATCCGTGTCCCCCTCTCATCGTCATGAGCCGCAAAATGGACTGGACAAACAAAATCACGGAAAAGATCAGCATTCCCGCGATCATCACGCGCGGGAACATCGCCGCCTGCACATAGCTGTTTTTCACTTCCTCAAATTTCCCGGTCTGGATCCACGCCCAGACGCCGAGAATAATGAAAAAGATCGAGCCAATGAGGTTGGCAAACGCCATTGTCTGCGTTTTCTTCATAGTAAACTACCTCCTGAACATCGATATATCGATAGAATAAGGGGCAGGCAGTGAACTGCCTGCCCCTTAGGCTGCTCCATAAATCCTATAACCCAAGCGCATCCATTGCGTTTGCTACGTCCTCAGCACTCTGCTGTAAGAACTCCGTGTAGCCTGCCGCATCCAGATAAGAGATCGCCTGACCGTTGTTCTTCATGAACTCTACGAAATCGGGATCCTCGATTGCCTTTGCGCAGGCCGCCTCAAGCTTTGCCTTGATCGCCGGATCTACGTCCTTCGGGATTGCCATACCTCTCTGTGTGAAGTATGTGATGTCGTAGCCCTCCTCCTTGCAGGTCGGTACGTCCGGGAAGCTCTCGTTGCGCTCCTCGTCCATAACGCCCAGGCATACAAGGTGTCCGGACTCGATAAAGCTTCTCGCCTCTGCGAGAGAAACGGTAACGCCCTGAATGAAGCCGGATGCCGCATTCTGTACTGCGGTAGCCGCGCCCTCTTCATAGGTAATCATCTGAATATCGATGCCTGTCTCCTGCATCAGATAACCGCCCGCGATGTGCCATACGGAAGCGTTGGAAGAACCGCCCATCTGAACCTCGCCGGGATGTGCCTTGCAGTACTCAATGTAGGAAGCGAGATCGGTAATGCTGTTCGCATCCGCCCACTCCTTGTTTACGGTAACGGTAGCCGCATCGGTATTTACACGGCAGAGCGGATCATAGTCTTCCCAAGTCAGCTCGCTCGTTCCAAGCTTCTTGTAGGTTGCAAGCTCAAAGGTAATCATGCCGATTGTATAGCCGTCGGGCTCCGCGTCCGCGATCGCCTGATGGCCTAAAATACCGCCGCCGCCGGTCTGGTTGTCCACGGTGAGGGCTACGCCGAGATCCTTGCCCATCGCCTCACAGAATGCGCGTAAGCACGCGTCCGTACCGCCGCCTGCACCCCACGGGCAGATGACGGAGATACCCTTCTCGGGATATGCAATGTCGTCCGCGGGAGCGTCCGCCGCGTCATCTGCGGGCTCGTCCGCGGGTTCATCAGCCTTATCCGCCGCATCGTCCGCAGGCTCATCTGCGGGAGCCTCTGTCTTTGCGTCATCCTTTGCGTCGCCGCCGTCAGAGCCGCAGCCCGAAAGAACGCCTGCCAGCATTGTCATAGCAAGCGCTACAGACAACAATTTTTTTGCACTTTTTGCTTTCATACTTCTCTCCTTTAATAGAATGTAGTGGTAAATAATAACAAAAATATTATACGTCCGGGCATTTTATTTGTCAATATTTTTCTCAGCCAGTGCGCGTTCCTGGAGCGTGAAAAGTAACTATGTATCCACTACTTTATCCCCGCTGTCTCCTTCATCGCTACGGAGCACGCCAGATCGCCCACAACATTACAGCACGTCGCGCCCATGTCGCAGAGCGTGTTGATACTGATGTAGACACCCATCACGCCCGTCGGCAGTCCCGCGATGGCGGCCAGCGCCGCAAACGACGCGATGGCGCCGCCCGGCACGCCCGGCGTCCCGATGCTGAGCAGCGTGTTTGAGAGCAGTACGATCGCCAGCATTCCAAAATTGACCTCCACGCCGCAGGCGTTCGCAAAGAACACGATCATAAACGACATCAGGATCGACACCGCGTCCATATTGATCGTCGCGCCAAGCGGCAGCGCCAGAGAAGAGATCTCGTTTGGCACCTCCAGCTCATCCGCACAGCGCTTGCTGATCGGAAGCGTCGCCGAGCTTGAGCACGTTCCGAAGGCGTTCAGCGCCGCAGGCATGATCGTCACGAAAAAGGTTTTCACGCTGCATTTTCCGATGCCCCGCACGATGATCCCGTAAAAAATGAACATATAGCCGAACATCGCCAGATAGAGCGCGAGCAGTACCTTGCCAAGGGCCAGTATCGTCTCGCTCCCGTTTGCGTAGATCACGCCGGAAATCGAGCAGAACACGCCAAGCGGCGTAAAATACATCACCACCGTGATAATCTTAATGGAAATCTCGTTGACCGCCTCCGCCAGCGCGACAAGCGGGTCAGCCTTCTCCCCCACCGCAAGACAGGTAATCCCGATGATGATCGCGAACACGAGCACCTGCAGCATATTCCCCTGCGCAAACGACGCGATGGGGTTTGCGGGGATAAGCGACTGCACCGTGTCAAGCAGGCTCGTAAACGGCGTCGCCTCCACGTTCGACTCGATCATCTCGATCGTAACACCCTTTCCAAGCCCGAGCGCTTTCGGCAGAAACAATCCGATCAGACTCGCGATCAGTGTTGTGACAACGTAGTAGAGCACGCTCTGGCCGCCGATCTTTCCGGTGGCGGAGACGCTTCCGATGCCTTTGATGCCGACGATGAGGGAACAGAAGACGAGCGGATA
>CAMTZV010000098.1 GCA_947086625.1 uncultured bacterium
CTCCTTCTATGCTCAGGTATGGTCTACCTGCTGCCGTCTAAAAGAATCTGTTCGCTTTTCTGATACTGTTTCCCTATCTTTTTCAACGTATTTGCCAGCTTTTTGCAGCTCTTTTCTTCCTGCTCCAGCTGCGCAGCCAATCGTTCGAGATTACATGTGCTTGCAAAATCAGAACATAATGCGAGCTTCCCCATGACAAAAAGGATTTTTGTCCGACTGCCATGAATCAATTCGCGGCAGCTGTCCATCCAGTTTTCACAACTTGCCAGCGTTCCCGGCTCGACAAAGAAATCCGCCCTCCCAAAGGAACCGGCGCCACTGCCTTTCCGGTTCTTCTCCCGCCGGAAAAAGTCTGCCACGGCATCTGCCAGATCGTCCACGGCATCCTTCAGGTCATCGATAAAGCTGCGCACCGCGTCCGCCATCTCTTTTTTCAGGTTGTTCAAATATTTTGCAACCTGTGCATAAATATCCAGAATTTCCTGCATCGCAAACTTATATGCCGTCTCCGCTAAAATTTTTCCCGCCTTGATTGCACTAAAGGCAATTATCGCCGACACAGTCTTTGCAACTACCACTCCTCCTCCGGCTTTCAGATCCAAATATAAAAGCGCGGCTTTTCCGATCTGCTCACAAACAGACATATCCTTTGGAGGCCATCTTTTCTCTGCAATCCCAGCCGGAATACCGAGATTCACCGCAACGTCTGCCAATAAGACCCGTTCTCTCTGCGACAATGTGCTGACTGCATTGTCCGTTACCTCATTTACAAAATCCGAAAGCCGGCTTTGCTCTGTGTACTGAAAGCCGGATTTGCCGTCAAACTGCCAGTTAAAAGGGTCGTGCTCCAGTAAAAAATTGAACCCGCCATTGCTGTTGACATAGTAAGTCTTACCCGGATTATCATCCAAAAGCAAACCGACAACGGAGTCCTGCGGATAATAATTATTCTGTTTGTCCGCCAGCTGTGCATACCCTTCTGCATACGCATCACGGAATTTTTCGTTAACCCCCGGGCCGTCAAAATTATCGATCTGAACCACCCTGCTGCGCGTCGCCTCATCCGACATCACATAAGCGCTCGACACATCATTGCCGCCCTTGGAATGCCCGGTCAGATAAATATTATTTTCCGGGCTGTTCTGCAAATAACTGGCTGCATATTTCTGCGCCTCGGTGCCGTCCTTATCGTACAAAAGCTCCAGATCCTCCGTCCAGCCCAGCTCCGTACCGTTTGTCCCACGCATCGCGATCACAGAGCTGCCGGATGAATCGTTCATATGTATCGTCATTGCAGCCCACTGTGACTTCTCATTTTCAGCCGCCATCTGACTGATTTCGCAGGCGCTGTAGCGCTCGCTTTTACTTAACTCCTTCAGAAAAGATGTTTCATTTTTGTCCGTCTCAATCTCTTTCTGTAACAGGTCGTTTGCAAATTTTTTTACGGAAACCGGCTCGCCATTGTAATCAGAACCATATACTTTCTCAAACTTCATATAGGCCAGCTGCGAGAACACCAGCGCATCCTCGGGTGAATAGCTTTGGGCCGTCAGCGCTTCCTTATTATTCTTTATATACTGAACCATTCCACTGCCAGATATTGTCTCACTCATCGCCGCCTCCTCAGTTTTTCCACAAGCTCATCAAACGGATACAGCCTGGAAAACGCATTATCTATCAAATATACGTAGTCTTCATGGTTTTCATATTCAATACTATATGGAATACCATTCGCTTTCAACAGCTCCGCCAGGCCATAGACCCGTTCTGCCACAATTTCGGGTTCCTCGTCGATCGTCTTCAGATCAATATTCACCCATGTTTCGCTTTCCGCAAAATATACCGCTAACGCGTCCTCCTCGCTCCATGCGCGCTCCTCCATAAAATAACGTGTCCAGAAGGAATAGCCGTTCAACCCGTCTGTTTCCTCAAGCAGGGCCCCCACCTTTTCGTTGATTTCGTCCTCATACAACAGCTTTGCGTAACCGTCTCTGCTCACCGTTATCTTCAGATCTGTCAGCACATCAAATGTTATATCGCCGTTTTCCAGAGACGCCAGCGCATGGTACGCCGGCGCGTCAAATACGGTCGCTCCATGTTCCATTTCCACAGACCGGACGGAAAATGATTTTCCGTATTTATCCGCCAGCAGCGCTTCAATCTGCTCCGGTACATCCTTTTTTTGCAGAAAACCGCATCCGCCGGCCAGACAGCCTGCCAGCAGAATTCCAAGCATCCATCGTTTTTTCATACTCTTTTCCCCGAACCATTTGGCCAATCAGAAACATTTTTAAAATGATCTATCTCAACTCAAACACAAACTCCTCATTTGCCAGACGGATGACGTCCTGATTTCGGATCACAAGCTTCTCCCCCGGCTCCAGCTGTCTGTCGTTCACATACGAATGGTTTTTCGATTCCAGATCCTGTAAGAAAAGGATCCCGTTCTCGTTTACAATCGCCGCATGTCTGCGGCTGACAGCCGGATTTCCTGAAATACAATAATCGGTCATTCCTTCTTTGCTGCCCAGAACATACCTGTCCTTTGCGATCAGAAGCCTTGTCCCGCTGTTGCTGTGAATCAGGTACGCAGTCGGCCTTTTTGCGGACAGCTCTACCGTCGCCTCAAAATCCTGGGGCAGCGGCTTCCTCTTCTGCTCCTTTTTGTCCTTTTTCTCGACTGCCGTCTCTCCCGTGCGGTATTGCAGACGTTTCTCGCGCTTCCGGTTTCGGAGCAAGGCGATGAGAATGGCTGCGACGATCAGCAGAATCACGCCCGCCAACGCCAGCATGACCAGCCTGTAAATTTCCCGCATCGGTTTCAGCTGCGCGATTGCCGCTTCCAGCCGCTCGACCTGCTCTTCATACGCGCTGTCCACTGCTCCGGTGTCCTCATAAACGTCCTTTGCTTCCCTGACGGCCGCCTCCAGCACCTCCACCGTTTTCTTTGTATATGCTCCCGAACCGGCCTTTTGCTCCGCATCCGATAATTTATCTTTCAGCACATAAATTTTGGAATCGGAATGCTCGTAGGGAAGTCCCAGCGTGTCAAACGCGCTCCTTATAACGTCCACACTCAGGCCCTCCGCCAGATTTCCCCCTTCCGTTTCCTGCGGAATTTTCATTCCGAGCAGACAGCCGGACTCATCAACGATCGGCGCTCCATAGCCCTCTGATACATACGCCTCATAAAAAATCTTCTTTTCATCAACCGCCGCCAGATGCGAGGATTCCAGATTGACCCACAAAGCGTCGCTGTCATATGTCAAAAGGAAAAGCGCCGCGCCCTCTTTCGCCTGTACGGGATTCCCGAGCGTAATCCCGCTGCAGCCCTGAATCGTCTCGCTTAATTTCAAAATCGCATAGTCGCTGTCCTGCGCCCGGTCATATACGGTTGCCGTGCGCCGGATATCTTCTGAAATCACAACCTCATATATGGTTTCCACCTTATCGGCTTTCTCAAGCCCGTTTTTCTTTCTGTATTTTTTTATACGCTTTTCGCTGATATCCAGATTTGATTTTGCGGTGATCAGATGCTGCTGCTGATCCTTTTCTTCATTTCCGACGAGAAAGCATGTCCCGGAGCGCACAGTCTCCGCCTCACTTTTCCCGTCGCACAGAATACTTACCTCAATCCGGAAAACATTCGTCTTTGCCTGCTCGATCGTTGAGCCCCCGTCATCCGCCTGCGCGGAAAGCTTCAGCATGTAAGATCCGTCTCTTAAAATTTTTCATCACATACCCCGTCAAACGATAGTTTCCGTACAGGGGACTGAAAAAACTTCCAGCCCCCTTTCCACGCCTTTTACAGCACGTCCTCTTTCAGCTTCGACGCCATCTGTGCGTTCTGTTCCTCGGCTCTCTTATACTTCTCTGACATTTCTTTCAGATCCGAAACATGCTCATCGATCATATGATGCATTTTTTCCATGTCATCCTGAAGCTTGTTAAACTTTCCGATATAGCTGGTGGCCGCCTCTCCGGTCCAGATCGAACCTGCGTCATTGATCGTTTTTAACATATTCGCTGTAATTTTCTTTACCTCGCCCAGATCTGCGTTAAAATCCGATGCCGCCTTATCCAGATCGGCGTAATCCACTTTGATTACATAATCTGCCATACTCCTGTCCCTCCCTATTTACCGAATGTCCTCGTTGTACCGATTGAAATATTTGCCGACTCCGCCGCCCGGTAAGCGTCGATCACGCTTTGCAGGGCGCTTTCAAACTGCTGTACCAGAGCGATGAAGCTGTTCATATACTTCACATCGCTGTTAAAAGCCGTCTCAAAAGAAGTCTTTGCGTCGCCCTCCCATTTTGCGGAAAGCTCTTTCTCACTGGACGCTAAATCCGATACCTTTGTACTCAGGTTCCCTCTCTCCGTGCGCAGCTCGTCCAACGCCGCTTTCAGCTTTGCCAGATCTACACCAAATTGTGCCATATGTGTTTCCTCCCTTTTACATAAAATTATTAACACTGCACGCCCACCGCTTCCGTGAGATCATGCAACAGTGTTCAGTTCCCGTACGTCCGGACTTGTGCAATGTTCTCCGCCTCCATCTCCGCCTCGTAAATGTTTGTGGCCATTGCCCGGATCGTATCGGCCGTTTTACGAATCGAATCGGCTGTTCTGGACAGGTTTGCCCGCAGCACTTCCGCTTTTGCAAGATAGCTTTCCGCATTCCTTCCCTCCCAGCAGCCCCCGATATCCGTCAAAATTTTTGCCAGCTCCTCTTCCGACAGATTTTTTACATTTTCTGCAATCCGCACAAGCTCGTCTGCCTGCTCGATCGCCTGCGTATAGTTCAACTGAATCATCAGATTGCTCATGGTACATCCCCCTGTTTCTCACAAAACATCCTCGGGCAGGCTCCCTGCCACCGTTTCATTCAGCTGCTCGATCTTAATATAGATGCCCGCTATCTTCAGAAGATCAGTCGGATGCTCGCCCAGCCGTTTTAAGATCTGAGAAATATCCTCCTCATTCTCCTCAAAGATCTGGTAGTGCCTCCTGCCGGCTTCCCCCTGCCAGTAAATACCGGATCGCTTCACGAGCTGCCGTATCCCGTCGAAATCCTTTTTGATCTGATTGACACACTCGGACACAGCGTCCGCCTGTTCTTTCAATTTTTCCGGATCGACTTTCATCACAAAATCCTGAGCCATCGCCTACACCTCCTTTATGGAAATCTCATCGATCAGGCCGGCGACCTTCGACTCGCAGGCCTCGTACTCCGATTTTGCCGTCTGCTCGAACTGATAGACGCGCGTCAGGTTATCGATCACGGTCTGCAGCGCGGCAAGGTCATCGTTTACGGCCCCGACAAACGCCTCGTAGGCATCGCCCTCCCACATTCCGTTCAGGACGGCTACGTGCTTACACAATTCATCTTTTCTGGAAACCAGATCCTTCAGGTATCCGCTCACGGAATTGCTGTCGTCGCCAAGCGTCTGCGTATTGACTTTGATGATTCCCTGTTCCATAGCCTTTCACCCTCCTCCTAAATCAACATCAACCGGTCGCCGTTTTTCACGCCGCACTGCTGCAGGGTCAGATGCGCCGGCAGCACCCGTTTTTCCCGTGGGATACACAGTAGAAAACCCTTCAGGTCAGCGCCTGCGTCTTCCCTTGCGCGCTTTGCAAGAATTTCCGTCATCTCGTCCAAAAGCTGTGACACCGGCGCATTCTCATCCAGCTTAAAGTCAGGCGTCTCGTCCAAAGACGGCACATAAACATCCACATTAACCATTTTTCTTCCCCCTCATCAAAGGAACTACCACCCTCGACGTATCTTTCTGCGCAAGCTTGTCCGGCAGTATGCCGACTCCGGGCTTCTCCGCAATCCGCTGTTCCTTATAATCCATATATTCAAAGCCCAGCGTATGGTTCTCTTCAACCCTTCCGCCGAAATGAATTCCTGCGCGATAGTCTGAAAAAATTTTAAACAGCTCCATCCCGTTGATCTGTGAGCGGTTTTCCACGCTCAGCACCCCAAAGAAATAGATGTTGTATCTGCTGCCCTTCGTCAGGATATTTTTCAGGAATCCCTCCATTTGCAGCGTAGCGCTGTGCACCATCTGAACAAACCAGACAAAATCCGGCAGGAAGATAAAATACTGCCGCTCCTGTAACATCCGCGCAAAAATCTCTTCCTCGTCGCAGTCCTTTTCAATCATGGACTGCCATATTTCTTTCCGCTCCGTAAACACCGGTATCAACCGGTTAAAATACTCGAAAATCTCCTGCTCTTTCGTAAGATAAGAGACCCCCTCCCGGGCCTGATAAGCCGCAGACGGGCTTGCGGGA
>CAMTZV010000099.1 GCA_947086625.1 uncultured bacterium
GTCCATGATCTCAAAGATCGATCTGTCGCGGGCAAAGCAGGAATGGTTTATCCGAAAAACGCTGGAGATCGGCATGGCCGACGCCTTTTTCGAGCGCGTGCAGCCCGCGGATATCGAGGAGATGCGGGCCTACGCGAAGCGGTGCGAGAGCATCGGCATGCAGCCGAGAAATCATGAGACATCTTACGAATACCTGTTAAACGACAACAAATTCCACGCCGTGACCTACCGCGTAGCGGGCGAGATGCTGGCGTCGGAGATGATCGAGTCGACGATGGTGCACTACAGCAGAGTGCGCCTTTTGGCGGATCTGGACAATGCGCACAAGGACCGGACGGTATCGGAGCACGAGGGGCTCATCCGCCTGGCGGCAGAGGGCGACAAGGAGGGGTATCGAACGATGCTGGAGCTGCATCTGGGGCGTGTCCTCGGGGATATCGAGCAGATGTGCGGGCAGTTCCCGGACTTATTTGAGACGGGCTGAATCAGACAACGACTATTTTAGAGAGGGAAATTTTACTATGAAGTTATGTAGAGAGGCATTGAAGGACGCCGCTGCATGGCGGCAGGCGGGCATCGCGGTTCCGTCCTACGACGTGGCGGCGGTTGCGGAAAACACGAAAAAAGCGCCGACGTGGGTTCATTTTGGCGTCGGCAATATTTTTCGCATTTTTATCGGCGGCATCGCGGATGCGCTGATCGCGGATGGTAAGGCGGACAAAGGGATCGTGTGCGCCGAGACGTTCGACTATGACATTGTAAACAAGATCTATGACCCGTACGACAATCTGGTGCTTGCCGTGACGTTAAAGGCGGACGGCTCCACGGACAAGCGGGTGCTCGGCTCTCTGGCGGAGGCGATCCCTGCGAGTGCAAAATCTGAAAAGAGCTGGGAGCGGTTAAAAGAGATTTTCCGCGACCCGGGTCTGCAGATGATCTCCTTCACCGTGACCGAGAAGGGCTACGCCCTGAAGGGCTCGGACGGGAATTACCTGCCGTTTGTCGTGCCGGATATCGAAAACGGCCCCGCTGCGCCCGTGGGCGCGATGGCGGTCGTGACGGCGATGCTCTACGAGCGCTATCAGAACGGTGCGGCGCCGCTTGCGGTCGTAAGCATGGACAACTGCTCGCACAACGGGGAGAAGCTGCAGAGTGCTGTCACCACGATGGCGAAGGAGTGGATCGGCCGCTCTCTTGCGGACGAGGCGTTTATGGGCTATCTGACGGATGAGACAAAGGTGAGCTTCCCGTGGTCGATGATCGACAAGATCACGCCGCGCCCGAGCACCGAGATCGCGGATGCGCTCGAGGCGGACGGCATCGAGGCAATGCAGCCGGTTGTCACGGAAAAGCACACGTATATCGCGCCGTTTGTCAACGCGGAGGGCCCGCAGTACCTTGTCATCGAGGACAAATTCCCGAACGGGCGTCCCGCGCTCGAGGCGGCGGGCGTCTATCTGACCGACCGCGACACGGTCAACGAGGTGGAGCGCATGAAGGTGACGACGTGCTTAAATCCGCTGCACACCGCGCTGGCAGTTTACGGCTGCACGCTGGGCTACACGTCCATCGCCGCGGAGATGCAGGATACGGAGCTTGTAAAGCTCGTGAACGGCATCGGGCCCGCGGAGGGCATGAAGGTCGTGTGCGACCCCGGCATTTTAAGCCCGGACGCGTTTGTGAAGGAGGTCATTGAGGAGCGCTTGCCGAACAAGTTTATCCCGGACGCGCCGCAGCGCATCGCCTGCGACACGTCGCAGAAGGTCGGCATCCGCTACGGCGAGACGATCAAATCCTATGTGGAGAAATACGGCACGGCGGAGAGCCTGCGCTACATCCCGGTGGCATTGGCTGGCTGGCTGCGCTATCTGATCGGCGTGGACGACGAGGGGAAGGAGATCGAGCTCTCCCCCGACCCGATGGTGCCCGAGCTTACAGAGGCGCTCTCCGGCATCACGCTCGGCGATCCCGATTCGGTCGGCGATAAGCTGAAACCGATTCTCTCCAACGCGAATATTTTCGGGACGGATCTCTACGCCGCGGGAATCGGGGAGAAGGTCGAGGCGATCTTCAAGGAAGAGCTCGCAGGGCCGGGCGCGATCCGCGCGACGCTGAAGAAATACGTGTAACGCTTTAGAGCCGGGGCAATTTGCCTGGTACGCCACAGCCCGGAAATTCGCAGAATTTTCGGGCCTGGCTCTGAACGATTATGGGTGATTACCAGGGTTGTACAACCTGCACAAAATTTGCACTTGGATTTAGGCTATTTTACCACTTTACACTAACATGTCAGAGTGCTATTATAATTTCATCAACTAACATGTCAGGGCGGCATAGGTGGTCACATGTCGTCCTGTACAAAAATACCAACTATGTTTTCTTTTTAGGGAGGAAAAAAATGAAGAAAAAGTTAATCTCACTGATGCTGGTAGGCGCGATGGCGTTTTCCATGACTGCATGTGGACTGGGCGGCGGAGACCAGCCCGCAGATGATTCCAAGACGGACGCTCCGGCGGACGATAAGACGGACGCTCCGGCGGACGACGCGGCAGATGAGCCCGCGGATGACGCTGCAGACGCTCCGGCGGACGACGCGGCAAGCGATGCTCCGGCAGCAAACGACCCGGCAGTTACGCTCGTTATGGCAGAGGTAAACCCGCTTGATACGATCGTAGGCCAGATGGACAGCAAGTTTAAAGAGGAGGTTGAGAGGCTTTCCGGCGGTTCCATCACGATCGACCTTCAGGCATCCGGCGTACTCGGCTCCGAGAACGACGTGCTCGACGCGATGCTCGGCGGCGCAGGCACCATCCAGATTTCCCGTATTTCCGCATTCGCGCTGACAAGCTACGGCGGAGAGAAATCGTCCTTACTGTCAATCCCTTACACATGGGAGAGCAGAGACCACTGGTGGGCATTCGCAGAGTCTGATCTGGCACAGGAAATCTTACAGGAGCCGTCCGAGAAAGGCTCCGGCGTGCGCGGTCTCTTCTACGGTGAGGAGGGCTTCCGCCACTTCTTCGCAAATACCGAGCTGAAAGACCTTGACAGCTTAAAGGGCTTAAAGATCCGTGTGTCCAACGATCCGGTTATGAACGGTATGGTTGAGGGCCTTGGCGCTTCCCCGACCGTTGTTGACTTCGGTGAGCTGTACTCCGCATTGCAGACGGGCGTTGTTGACGCGGCAGAGCAGCCGATCGCGAACTACAAGTCCAACGCGTTCCCCGAGGTTGCGAACAACCTGATCCTTGACGGCCATACCCTTGGCGCGGTACAGGTTATCATCACCGACGAGGCGTGGGACAGCTTAACACCTGCACAGCAGGATGCGATCACCGAGGCCGGCAAGCTTGCGAGCGAGCACTGCAAGAAGATCTCCGCAGAGGCAGAGGCAGAGGTGCTCGAGGCGTTAAAGGCAGAGGGCTGCAACGTTGTTGAGGTTACCGATCTGGCTCCCTGGAAGGAAGCCTGCAAGAAGGTCATCGAGGACAACACTGCTTCCCAGGCTGACCTGTATCAGCAGCTTCTCGACTTCGCAAAATAAAACACGATTCTTTATTTAATAAGAATATATTTGAGTGTGAGTAGCTGTGAAGGAATTTCAGCAGTTACGACTGGAACGGGCACAGCGCCAACCTGGCTCTGTGCCCGTTATTTCTTTCCAATTTGAGAAAAGTTCAATTATGAAAATGTAAAGGAGGATGATGTATGCCTGCAATTTTTGAAAAGCTTGACAAAATACGGCCGTTTTACGACGCGGTGTATAAGCTCGTGCTGTTTGTCTGCAAGCTCTTACTGGTTGCGGATATTCTGGTGACGACCTATCAGGTATTGGGGCGTTATGTGCCCTTTATCCCCGACCCGGCGTGGACCGAGGAGACGATTTTGACGCTCATGTCCTACATGGCGGTGCTCTCGGCGGCGCTTGCGATCCGCCGCGGCGCGCATATCCGCATGACGGCGCTTGACCGCTATCTGCCGGACGGGCTGTTGAAGGCGCTGGACATCTTAGCGGATGTGGCGGTGCTTGCACTCTCGCTTATCATGATGATTGAGGGCTGGAATTATGCAAATACGATCGGTGCAAAGGGTACTTATGTCAGCATGACATGGCTCTCCCGCTTCTGGCTGTACTTCCCGGTATGCGTGGCGGGCGCGGCAATGTTTGTCTTTGAGATCGAAGCAATTTATACACATATTAAATCAATCTTTGTGAAAGGAGGCGAGGCGTAATGGCAGTATCCAACACAACAGCGATTGCGATCTTTCTGATCAGCTTTCTGGTCATGATCCTTCTTCGCTTCCCGATCGCCTACGCGGTGGCGATTTCCGGCGTCTTATGTCTTTTCAGTCAGGGGCTTCCGCTCTCAACCCTGTGCCAGTTTATGGTCAAGGGTATCAGCTCCTTCTCACTGATGGCGGTGCCGTTCTTTATCACGATGGGCGTTTTGATGGGCTCCGGCGGTATTTCGGATAAGCTGATCGCGCTGGCGGACGCCTGCGTCGGCTGGATGACCGGCGGAATGGCGATGGTAAACATCGTGGCGTCCTACTTCTTCGGCGGAATTTCCGGCTCTGCAGCGGCGGACACCGCATCGCTTGGAACGATCCTCATCCCGATGATGGTCGAGCAGGGCTATGACGATGACTTTTCCACCGCGGTAACGATCACCTCTTCCTGCGAGGGGCTGCTCGTACCGCCCTCACACAACATGGTTATTTACGCGACCTCAGCGGGCGGCGTCTCGGTCGGCGCACTGTTTCTGGCGGGTTATCTCCCCGGCGCGCTGCTGGCGGGTTCCCTGATGGTCGGCTCCTACATTATCTCGAAAAAGCGCAACTATCCGAAGGGTGCAAAGTTCTCGATCAAAAATCTGGTAAAGCAGCTCGGCACGTCCATCTGGGCGCTGGCGGCGATCATCATCGTCGTTGTCGGCGTTGTCGGCGGCGTGTTTACCGCAACCGAGTCCGCGGCGATCGCAGTTATCTACTCTCTGATCGTCTCCGTGTTTATCTACAAGGGACTCGACTGGAAGGGCGTCTGGAACGTGCTGGAGGATTGTGTTAACACGCTCTCCATCGTCATGATCCTGATCTCGACCTCCGCGGTGTTCGGCAACTGCCTGACAAGGCTTCATGTGCCGGATATGGCTGCAAATGCGGTCTGGGGCATCAGCAGCAATCCGTATGTCATCGCGCTGCTGTTGAACTTGATTTTGCTTGTGCTTGGATGTATTATGGATATGGCTCCGATCATTCTGATCGCAACGCCGATTTTACTTCCGATCGCAACGTCGATCGGCATCGATCCGATCCAGCTCGGTATTATGATTATCTTAAACTGCGGTATCGGCCTTTTAACGCCTCCGGTTGGAGCAGTGCTCTTTATCGGTTCCGCGGTCGGCAAGGTAAAGATGGAGCGTGTCGTCAAGGCGACGCTGCCGTTCTACCTGTGCATGATTATCACGCTGCTTCTGATCACCTTTATCCCGGAGATCAGTTTGTTCCTGCCGAACGTGCTTGGGTCTAAATAAGCGTTTGTCCGGCCTGTTTTTTGGGAGCAGGCCGGTGAATTGAGGGAGGGGGTGTCGCAGTATCCGGCAGTTTAGCCATACGGGACGTTTCCTGCGGGGTGTCCGCAGGCCGTGTGGCTGGATTCGCGGCGCTGCGCGCTCCCTCTCATGCTACATATTTTAAATCTACATTTTATAATTATCAGGAGGTATTGGGAAAGTGGCAAAAGAGAGAGTGATTCAGTTTGGCGAGGGGGGCTTCCTCCGCGGGTTCGTCGATTATTTTCTGTACAAGCTGAACGAAAAAGAGGTCTGGGAGGGCAAGGTTGTGATCGTACAGCCGATCGAGAAGGGTATGTGCGAGATGCTTTCCGCCCAGAATTGCGAATATAACCTGTATCTGCGCGGCATCGAAAACGGCGAGACCATCAACGAGCGCACGCACATCGACGTGATCAGCCGCTGCGTAAACCCCTACACCGAGTTTGACGCCTACATGGAGCTGGCGGCAAACCCCGACATGCGCTTTATCATTTCCAACACGACCGAGGCTGGCATCGAGTACCTCGGCACGGAAAAGCTTGACGACCGGCCCGCGAAGTCCTATCCCGCGAAGCTGACGCAGCTTTTGTACAAGCGCTTTACGCTCGGCCTGCCCGGATTTATCTTAATCCCGTGCGAGCTGATCGACAACAACGCGGGCTTTTTGAAGGAGTACGTGTTGAAGTACGCCGCGCTCTGGGAGCTTCCC
>CAMTZV010000100.1 GCA_947086625.1 uncultured bacterium
TCGCCGTATTCCTCACAATGTTCATCTCCTTTGGCGCGCCCACCAGAAGGTGGATATTCCTCTGTGAGCCGCCGGAATAGACGACCTTGATATCCGGCCCGATATCGATAAAATCACCGGGCCGCAGTGTCAGCTTCAGCATAAAAACCTCCTTGTTTTTGTCTGCATGGAATGCAACAATTTGTATAGAATGTTGCACCTCACACGTTACATAAAAAAATGAAAGGAACGTAATGCACCCGCATTACAATAAGGAAAAAATGGGAACAACACAGCCGATCCGAAGTAAAACAGACGTAAAGAAATTCACAGACTATTATGCAGTTGCAAAACCGAATGCCCGCAACTACTGCCTCATCGTGCTCGGGCTTCACACGGCGCTGCGCATAGGCGACATATTGGAGCTGAGATGGCAGGACGTCTACCAGTTTGCACAGAAACGCTACGTAAAGCATCTGTTTCTCCGCGAAAAAAAGACAAAAAAAGCGAGCGTCATCGCCCTCAGCCACCACGTGACCGAAGCGCTCGAGACGCTCCGCAGACAAAAAGACCCACAGCCCGCAGACTATATCTTCTCCGGGGCCGCGGGCGCCGCAAAGCCGTTGTGCCGCTCGCAGGCATACCGCATCGTCAAGGAGGCCGCCCGCGAAACGCTTGGCGAGACGCACATCAGCTGCCATTCCCTGCGCAAGACCTTTGGCTACCACGCATGGAAGCAGGGCATCTCCCCCGCGCTGCTGATGGACGTCTACAACCACTCCTCGTTTGTCATCACAAGAAGATATCTCGGCATCGATCAGGACGACCGCGACCTGCTCTTTCAAAAGCTCGATTTCTGAAATGCGCGCCGATCTTCCTCTCATCTGAAAAATATGAGAAAAAATGAAAAAGGGGGTTAAGATTTGAAAAAAGAGTCCGAAATATAACATGTAAACGAGAAAGCGTGCAACAAATTATACAAAATGTTGCACGCTTTTCGTCTGTTTTATACCAGCATTTTTACGTTTTCAGCCTTTTCCTTACAGGCTTCTCCACCTTTCTTCCAAATATGGCTCCAATATCTTCAGGATCTTCTCCGCCTTTTCCAGTTGTTCCTCCGCCATATCATGGGACACAAGAAAGAAATCCTGATAGTCTGCCTTTTCCCTCAAGCGATAACAGGTGTCCACCATTTTAGATACTGATTTATCAAAAATACCGCTTTTTACATAATTACGGTTAAAATATGCAATCACACCGGAATGTTTACTCGAGTCAAACTGGTCTAACGCAGTTACCGCACGCAATCCATGAAAAATTCCATAATAAGAACGGTTTACGGACGACTTGAACTGCCTGATCTGTAACAGTGCTTTTGCCGCTTCCAGATTTTCTTTTGCACATGAAAAACGGTAGCGCGACAGCTCCTTTACGCTGCCCTCCATAAAACAATCCCCTCCCTTGCCATATTCTGATAAAACGGAGTGACACCTTCCCATTTACGGAAATCAGAATAATCAATATCCAACACGGAAAACACTTTGTCATATTTCAAATTCATGTCAACGACAAAACCGGAGAGAAGCTCCTGTATTTCATTTGTCAAAACATCCCTGACTAAAACGGCAACATCAATATCCGATTCGTCCGTGCTTGTTCCCCGCGCAACAGAGCCGTAAAGAATAATCCGTTCAACCGAAGGCTTCATAATTTCCAGAATGCCATCCACCAGCTCATTTAATATTTTTTCGTCCATTCAAAGCCTCCCTGAAAAAAATCCTTCCCGTGCTCACAGCGCCTCCACCTCGCGCAGCCACAGCGCAGCCGACGCGTCGCTCGGCATCCGAAGGTCGCCGCGCGGCGAGAGCGCGACCGAGCCGACCTTCGGGCCGTCCGGCACGCAGGAGCGCTTGAACTGCTGCGAGAAGAACCGGCGGTAGAAGATTTTCAGCCACTTCAAGATGACGGCGTCCTCGTAGCGCCCGTCAAATGCCAGCCTTGCCAGACGGTACACCTTCGCCGGGGAGAAGCCGTAGCGCAGCACCTGATACAGATAAAAGTCGTGCAGCTCGTAGGGCCCGACCAGATCTTCGGTTTTCTGCGAGATCTTCCCGTCCTCGGGCGGCAGCAGCTCGGGGCTCACCGGCGTGTCCAAAACGTCGAGCAGCACGCCGGAGAGCGCTTCATCCCCGCACACGTCCGCGTAATAGCGCACGAGATGGCGCACGAGCGTCTTTGGAACCGAGCAGTTGACCCCGTACATCGACATGTGGTCGCCGTTGTAAGTCGCCCAGCCCAGCGCCAGCTCCGACATATCGCCCGTGCCGATCACCATTCCGCCGTTTTTGTTCGCAATGTCCATCAGAATCTGTGTCCGCTCTCTCGCCTGCGCGTTCTCGTAGGTCACGTCGTGCATGGCCGCATCGTGCCCGATGTCCGCAAAGTGCTGGTTCACCGCATCCCGGATCGGGATCTCGAGCAGGCTCGCGCCAAGGCCCTTCACGAGGCTGACCGCGTTGTCGTACGTGCGGTCGGTCGTCCCAAAGCCCGGCATCGTCACCGCCGTGATGCCCTTGCGCGGCAGGAAAAGCGCGTCAAAAGCGCGCACGGTCACGAGCAGCGCCAGCGTGGAATCCAGCCCCCCGGAGATGCCGACCACCGCGTTTTTGCAGCCGGTGTGCGCAAGACGCGTCTTTAAGCCGAGCGCCTGGATCGCGAAGATCTCCTCGCAGCGCTTCTCGCGGTCGCGGCTCTCGCGCGGCACGAACGGGGACGCGTCCACAAAGCGGGTCAGCGTCGTCTCCTGCACTTTCAATGAGAACTCCATGCGAAAATAGTTCATCTCGCGCTTCCAGCCTGTCTCAAACGTCGAAAGCCTCCGGCGCTCCGACTCCATGCGGTTCACGTCGATCTCCGAGTACGTGATCTCGTTTTCAAAGCGCTTCGACTCGGCGAGCAATGCGCCGTTTTCTGCGATCAGATTGTGCCCGGAAAAGACGACGTCCTGCGTGGACTCGCCCTCGCCCACGCTGCAATAGACGTAGCCGCACACGAGGCGCGCGGACTGGTTTTTGACCAGCTCCCTGCGGTAGACGTCCTTTCCGGTCACCTCGTCGCTTGCGGAGAGGTTGACGAGCAGCGTCGCCCCCGCCAGCGCGTGCTCGTTGCTCGGCGGGCACGGCGCCCACAAATCCTCGCAGATTTCCGCCGACACGCGAAGGGCGGGACACTCCTTACACGCGAAGACCATCCGCGTGCCCATATAGCAGTCGCGCCCCGCCACTGTAACCGGAACCGGCTGCTTCATGCCCTTTGAAAAATAGCGCTGCTCATAAAATTCGCCGTAGTTGGGCAGGCTCGTCTTCGGCACAAGCCCGAGCAAAGCCCCGCCGCTAAACGCCGCCGCCGCATTGTAGAGCTTTCCGTTATGCGAAACGGGAAGCCCCACAAAAATCAGCGCGTTTAACCCCTTCGTCTGCTCCACAAGCCACCCGAGCGCTTCCTCGGCCTCCCGCAGCAAAAGCTCCTGCAAAAACAGGTCGTTACACGTATACCCGGTCAGACACAGCTCCGGGCAGACAATGACGTTTGCCCCCGCCGCTACCGCCTCATTTACCTTTTTTAACACCGACTCCCGGTTAAATGCCGGGTCGGCCACCCTGATATCCGGCGTTACCGCCGCCACCTTTACGAATCCCTGCTGCACCTTTCAATCTCCTTTAACTCTTCGATTTCAAACGTATAGTCCGTATTACAAAAATGACAGTTCACATGGATCGGCTCGCCGTCGTCGATCATCTCGCGCAGATTCTTTTTCCCGACGCCGATTAACGCCTTCGTGATGCGCTCCTTCGAGCAGTTGCAGGAAAACTGCACCGGCATCGTCTCACCCTTTTCCACCTCAAAAAACGTGAGTACCTCCTCGAGCATGATCTCCGGCGTAAAGCCCCGGGAGAGCATCTTCGTCACCGGCTCCAACGTCGCAAGGCTGCCCTCCAGCTTTTTGATGACCTCGTCGGACGTAAAGGGCAAAAGCTGGACGATAAAGCCGCCCGCCTCCAGCACGCTTCCGTCCCTGCCCACGAGCACGCCAAGCCCCACAACCGACGGGATCTGCTCGCTCGCCGCAAAGTAATAGGTCAAATCCTCCGCGATCTCCCCGGTCTGCAAATCGACCTCGCCCACGTAAGGCTCCTTGAGCCCCATGTCCCTGATGACGCGCAGCATCCCGTTTCCCATCGCGCCGCCCACGTTTAAATGGCCGTCCGATTTCGGGGGCAATGCCACGACGGGAACCTCCGGGTAGCCCTTGACGTTTCCTTTTGAATCCGCCGTGACCGTCAGCCCCTTCCCCGGGCCGTCGCCCCGTATCTGCAGCGTTAAAAGGTCGTTCTCGCCCTTCATCATCGCGCCCATCATCGCGCCCGCGGAAAGCAGGCGCCCGAGCGCCGCCGTCATGACGGGGCTCATGCCGTGGTGCCTTCTCGCCTCCTCTGCCAGATGTTTCGACGTGACCGCAAATGCGCGTATCGCGCCGTCCGCCGCGGTTGCCCGCACCATATAATCATCCATATGCGCTTCCCGTAACGGCCCTGCCGTTACCTTTCCTTTCTCCTCTATTTTTGTCCGTCCGGGCCGTGATTATTCCGCCAGACGTTGCTTCTGCCCGTCACACGCTTCCGGTGTGCCGTTTTCCTCTTGCTTCTTGCCCTTCTCGCGCGCGACAAAAAAGATCTTTTCGCTCGTCTCCGTGGGCGCGCCGCCGCTCTGCGCGTCAAACATGCGCACGAACTCCATGCCGCCCTCCACGAGAAACCGCTCGACCTCCTGCGGCGTGTAGCCCTGCTCCTCGTGCACCTCCACATACCGCTCGAACAGCCCGTCCTCCCGCTGCAAAAACAGCGTCAGGTCGTACTCGTTGCGCCCGCTGTCCGCGTCAAAATAGTTTTCCCATATATAGGCCGCGTCCTCGCCGCTCTGCGCAAACGTCGCGTCACCCATCTGCTCGCGGAATCGATAGAGCGTGTTCAGATCGAACAAAAACAGCCCGCCCGGGTCCAGATAGTTGTTGACCAGACGCACCGTCTGCATAAAATCCTCCGGCGTGAGCAGGTAGTTCATCGTGTCGCACGTGCTCACCACCGCCCGCACCGTGCCGTAGAGCTCAAATGCACGGATGTCCTGGCACAGATAGAGGATATCGGACTCCCCCTCCTTCTCCCGCGCCTCCATGAGCATTTCCTGCGAGCCGTCCACGCCGATCATATCGTACCCCGCCGCGGCGAGCATCCGCGTGAGCGTCCCCGTCCCGCAGCCCAGATCCAGCACCAGCCCGTCGTCGATGTGCGCAAGCCGAAGCTCTTCCACGATCAGGTCACGCCACTTTTCATAGGGCACGTCCTCCATAAACGCGTCGTAGACGCGCGCAAAGCTGTCGTATGTGTTCATGGCTCTACCGTCACCTCTCAAAATCGATTCCCATATCCCCTGTTACTATATCATTTTTGCCGAAAACTTTCTACTATTACTTGGAATCGATGTGTTTTTTTGATAAAATAGATAGGTTAGTGGAGGTTCGACATGCAGCAGTTAGATCATCTGATTACAAAAAAAATACGGAGCACCTACGGCAGACGTCTTGTTTTTCCGATCATCTATGTCATATTCCTTTTGATCGTCTGGCTCACAACGCCGGTGCGCGATCTGATCCGCCCGCTTGAGATTTCCCCTCAGGCGCACGTGGCGGCCCTCGCCAGCGAGGGTACCCAGTACGTCTCCACTACGCTGGAGCATCTGAATTTTACCGGCTACACGCAGCGCCGCTTCGGCCGGATCACGGGCTACTATTACTACACGATGCGCGAGGACAGCTGCTATCTCGTCGTTTTAAGCCCGCGCACGTGCGAGGAGGGGCTTCCCGTCATTGACACCATAAAAGTGCGTGCCAGCATCCGCAGACAGCCCGAGAGCTTTGCCCTTCTGGCCGAACATCTGGCGGGCGATTTGAACTGGACGGCGGCCGGCTTTTACAGGGAGGTACCCGACTGCATCATCTCCGAGCCGGGCTTCGGTGGATCCGGCAACCGGGTGCTGCTGGCGTTCTTTTTTGCCACGGGCGGCTATGCGCTGCTCTCCATTGCCCTGTTTACAATCTATGCGCTTTTTCCGGCGCTCTCCCCCGCCAGCCGCCAGCTCGGGCTTTACGGCAGACGCGGCGCGCTGCTCGCACAGGCGGAGGAGGAGCTTGCGACACTCCCCCAGCTCGCCACGGAGGACATGTA
>CAMTZV010000101.1 GCA_947086625.1 uncultured bacterium
CTCCTGAATGTCGCGCCCGTTCGCCTTCGCTCTCGGGCATATCGTCGGAAGGCATATAAGAAATGCTTCGCATTTGGCCTTCCTCCTCCAAAACCGAAACGTTTCGGTTTTCCTGTTGAAATAATCGTACAATATTTCCCGCCGCTTGTCAAAGGGTTTTTCCCGATTTTGCAAGATGGTGAATATTGTACGATTACGCAGTGAAAATACAACGATCCTGCTACAGCTCAACGACCCGCGTCGCAATCTTTTCCCGGAAGTACGCGTCGTGCTCCACAAACAGCATCGTCGGCGCATAGCGCAGCAGGAGCTGTTCGATCTGCATCCGCGAAAACACGTCGATGTAGTTGAGCGGTTCATCCCACACATACAGGTGCGCGGGCGTGACAAGACTCGCCGCGAGCAGCACTTTCTTTTTCTGGCCCTCCGAAAAATCCTCCATGTTTTTTGAAAACTGCACGCGCTCCAGATCAAGCTGCCGTAAAACCGCACAGAAAAGGCTTACATCCAGCCCCCGCCGCCTGCAAAAATCCCGGACGCTTCCGCGCAGCGCCGACGTATCCTGATTCACATAGGAGACGACAAGCCCCGGCGCAGCCACGAAATCGCCCGACTCCGTGACCGGAAGCGGCGCGTCCTCCTGCCCCGTCCGCCGCAGCAGCATTTTGATGAGCGTCGTCTTGCCGCAGCCGTTTTGGCCGTGCAGGGCGATCCGCTCTCCCTGCTCGATGGAAAACGTCAGCCCGGAAAATACCGGCTGTACCGCATCCGTATAGCGCACCGTGTAATCCCCGGCAGACACGAGTACCCTTTTGTAGTGGACGAGCGTCGTCAGCTTTAAATCCACGGGCTGCTCCAGATCGACGAGAAGTCCCTCCTTTTCCTCAATCTCCCTGCCGATCCGTTCCTTCATGCTCGTCACCCTGCGCTGCATCTTCTTCGTCTTCGCGCCGATATACGCCCGCGTCGCAATGCAGCGATCCGGCTCCTTTCGCGGGTCAAACCCAATCTTCGTCCGCTCGTTTTTGTCCGCCCACCGATCCGCGCGCTCCGCCGCCTGCCGCAGCTTTCCGATCTCCCGCAGATGCTTCTCGTTTTCCGCCTGTGCAAACGCGTCCCTGCGCCGCTTGTTTTCCCACCAGCTCGAAAAATTGCCCCGCTGTACCTCGATCGTCCTCCGGTTCAGGACGAGAACATGGTCGACGCACGCGTCCAGCAGGTCACGGTCGTGCGAGACGAGGATAAACCCCTTCTTCGACGCCAGATACCGTTTTACGAGCGCTCTTGCCGGCTCGTCCAGATGGTTCGTCGGCTCGTCGATGAGCAGAAAATCATTTTCCCCGGAAAAGAGCACCGCGAGCAAAACCTTCGTGCGCTCTCCCGGGCTTAAGCTATGAAACGGCCGGTACAAAATGTCCGCATCCTCCCGCAACTCCCCCAGCTCGCAGATCACGCGCCAGAGCTCGCAGCCGCTTTTCAGCTCCTGTGCAAATTCCGCCGCGGGCTGCGACGCCTGCTCCGCCGTGAGCGCGTACGGAAAATAGTCAAATACCGTCGATGCCGCAATGCTTCCCTCATACGCATACTTTCCAAGCAGCAGATTTAAAAAGGTCGTCTTTCCCTTTCCGTTTCGTCCGATAAAGCCAAGCCTCCAATCCGTGTCGATCGAAAAGGAGCTGTTTTCAAAAATATTGTCAGAGCTGCCCTCATAACAGAAGGTCAGCCCGTTTACGCTGATTTGTGACATACGCATCCCTCCCTGCAATGTGTGCCCGCAGGCATACCGTCCTGTTTTTGCGCAAAAAAACAGGAGCCTCCGCTGCCAGAAAGCTCCGCTATATCCGATAACCCACGCCTGTCGCCGCGCACAGCGGGCCGGACGGTCACATCCCTGCAAATATCCGGCGGCTGCCGCGAAAAACGGCACTATTTTGCGCACAAAAAAGAGAGGTTATGCGAACATAATCCACTTTTGGCAACATGAAACAAACGTATATGAAGCTCATATACTCCAAACCCTTCATGCAATCCAAAGTAAATTATCTCCGCATCCTTTCACCCCTCTCTGTGTTCCCGTTTTATCACGCTTCTGATACTCTAACACAAACCTGTGCGGCCTGTCAATCCCTTTATTTCCACTGACAGCGGTGAAGAACAAAATTTCTTTCTTCTATTTTTACCTGAACAGAAGGAATCTTGCATAAAATTCTGGTATTTTACTGCGAAATGTTTTTATTCTTCATTGCTGTTTCCACTGATACTGTGAAATCTTCTCCTTCATCTCCTGCTCGGAAATATTGAGCTTTTTTGCCCCCTTCTCCAGCGAGACAGAGCCGTCCAGAATAAATTCTATCACGGTGCTCTCGATTCCTTTCTCGATTCCTTTGCCGATTCCTCTCGCTTCTCCTCTTTCCATATACATCGTTGCAAAGCTGTCCATCTCCGCCACCTCCTTTTCAACTTCCTGCGTGGTATTGATCCCATATTCACTCTGTAATTTTCTGATCTTATCTCTGCCACCCATATCAGAAGCAAACAGATCGCTTAACATATTGATAAGCTCGTTTTCCGACCTTCCGGGAAAGTCCGTATTCACATATACAATCAATGCCCGCAGGGACAGGTCATACCCCGGCTTATCCCTTCGCTGTCCTTCCAGATTAATCAACAGCCTGATGTCTTTTTGTCCGTCGCCGTCAGAAATACGGACTGCTGTGCGGATATCATAGACCAGCATCCCTTCTCCACAGACAGCGTCCTCCTGTGACTCAATCCGCACCGTATTTGTAACGCCCGGATTGACGGGAACCGTCCCTACCTCAATCGTACTGCTGATACACGCCTCAACCTCCCCCAACGGCATTTGCCTTAGTTCCGAGAGCGTATGCTTCAAAATATATGCCAGTATCGGCCTGCACGCCAACACCTTTTTCACCTGATGATCCAATGTCATCTCATCCGGCATCGTGCGCAAAACCACATCCCCCGTATATGTCGTCTCCGTACCGACGGCATCCGCCGCGCGAAATACATCCATTTTATCTATGCGTTTGTCGTACAAACAAATCCTCCCGTCCCGCATCCGGCGCAGGAAGCGAATCAAAACGCAGGCGCTTTGTTCGTTTCCTATCCTATCCGGAGAATAATGGCAGAGACCCGAAGCGTCTCTGCCATCTGTTTTCTCACATACTTATGATCTGTGCAGCACAGTTTCCTGTCTTCACCTGTCCCGCCTACTCAAACTCAAACCGCTGTACCAGCTTGTTCAGCGTTACCGTCTGGTCTGCGAGCTGCTCGGACGTTGCGTAGGTCTCCTCCGAAACGGCGGAGTTATCGTTTACGCCGCGGGCGATCTCGTCGATACCAATGCGGATCTGCTCCATGTTCTCCGCCTGAATCGCCGCATCCTCTGCAGTCTTGCGGATCATGTCGTTGACGCGGTCAACCGCCTGGACAGAACCCTCGAGCGAGCTCATCACACCGCTTGCGATATCGTTGCCCTTGTTGATCTCCTCCATGGATACGCCGATCAGATCGCGCGTCATGCTCGCCGCCTTTGAGCTCTCGAGCGCCAGCTTTCCGATCTCGTCAGCCACAACCGCAAAGCCCTTGCCCATCTCGCCCGCGCGCGCTGCCTCGATGGAAGCGTTGAGCGAGAGCAGGTTCGTCTGCGACGCGATCTCCTCGATCGTCTGGATGATCCCGACTACCTGCTGTGATGTCTCGCGGATCTCGTCCATCGCAGTCATCATATGCTTCATCTTTTCCTGATTCTGCTTGATCATCTCCGTGACCTCTAAGGTCGCCTGTGCGGAAAGCTCCGCATCCTTGCGGCTCTCCTGAACGCGGTCCGCAACGGTCGTAGCCGTCGCCGCAAGCTCCTCAACCGACGCCGCCTGCGTCTGCGCGCCCTGCGCAAGCATCTGGGACGCCTCCGCCAGCCCGGTCGCTCCCATGGAAACCTGCTCGGAGCTTGCGCCGATATTGCTCATCACGTCGTTCATGGACGCGGAAATGTTGAGCAGCGCAGTCTTGATCTTCTGGAACTCGCCCACATAGTCGTTTTGCAGCTGGATCGCCAGCTTTACATCAGCGATCTTTGCCAATACCTCGGCTGTCTCGTCTATGTATACGATGTATTCCTTCAGCCGCTCAACCGTCTTTCCGATGGAGTCGCCGAGTTCGCCGATCTCGTCCTCCGAGACAATGTCAAGCTGTACGTCCAGATCGCCGGCCGCAAGCTGCTGCGCGGTGTGGTTGAGCTGCATGATCGGCTTCGAGATCCGGTCCGCGCTGCGCTTGATGCTGACAACGATCAGAAGGATGCCGATCACGAACACGATGATGAGCGCAATGACCATCCCAACCAACAGGGCATAGAATTCGCTGCTCGTCATGTTACTGACAACGAGATAGCCCGTATCGCCCACCGGCTCGAGCACGCCGTATTTGCCCGTGCTGCCTGCCTTATACTTCAAAAACTGCTCCTCGCCCGCGTTTACCGCATCCACCATATTCTTGGAAACGCCGACCTCCGATATATTTTTCTCGACCTGCGTCTCGTCGGGATGGTAAATCATCGTTCCCTGACTTGAAAGCAGATAGACATATCCCTTCTTTCCGATTTTGTACTCGCTCATGACATTTTTGATCTGATCCAGCGAAACGTCGATGCCGACTACTCCGAGTATCTCGCTGCCGGATTCGTCAAAGACCGGTGTTACCGCGCTCAAAATAAGAGATCCGTGGGCCGAATCCACATACGGCTCTGTCAGCACGGTATCCTTCGTCTCAACACAGGGAGCATACCATGCCCGGGTAGTGGCATCCCATGACTCATCAGATGTAAAACCGTCAGACTGCGTAAAAACACTGGGGTCAAAATCCGCAATCCAGATGGCCAGAATGTTCTCCGTGTCCGTTTCCGCAACATTTATCATATTCTGCCGGGCCTCGTCCATCTTTTCCGTCTCGAGAATATTGTCTCCCGGCGTCGTCTCCGAGAGCACATAACGAATTTCCGGGTTCACCGACAATTGCTTTGACGCTTTTGCATACTGGTTAAAGAACCCTGCGATCTGGTTTGCCGCCGAATTTGACTGCAGGGTCAGCTCCGTCTCCTTGGAATCCACGATGACATAGCGAACCATCACGATTGCGACAATCGCAACGATCAAAAATACGATCAGCACACTCCTTCCAACCTGAAATAAAATCTCGTCTGCAATCTTCTTCCCAGATTGCGGCCCCTTCTTCTTTCCTCCCAATGTACCTGTTCCTCCTTCTGTTAATCTCCCTCCCGGACTCCCCCGTGACACTTGCATCGTGCGGTATAATCAGGCTGTTGTCGATTTAAAGAAAATCCAAAAGCTGTGTATGGTTATATTGTACTACTTTCTGTTTGAGAATACAAGAAAAAAACGGGACCCCCGGCGGAAGTCCCGTTTGAAAATAAATTTTCTGGCAGACGCGGGCCTGCATCAGCCCTCGATGGCAATGTAGCGCTTCTTGTCCTCGACCACACGCTGCTCCTCCTTTGGAAGCGCGAAGGTCAGAATGCCGTTCTCATACTTCGGGTGAATGTCCTTTTCCGTGACATTGTCGCCGACGTAGAAGCTGCGGCTCACGCTCCCGGCGTAGCGCTCCCGCCTCACATAGCTGCCCTGCTCGTTCTTCTCGTCCCGGTTCACGCTCCTTGCCGCGCTGACGGTCAGATAGCCGCTCTCAAGCTGCATTTTAATGTCATCCTTCTGAAAGCCCGGCAGGTCGATCTCAACCAGATAGCCCCCGTTCGTCTCCTTCACATCCGTCTTCATCAGGCCGCCTCCCTGCTTTCCGTAAAACGCCTTGTCAAAGCTCGGAAACGCGAAATCATCCATAAAGCTGTCAAATAAATTTTCTCCAAAAATACTGGGCATCAACATAAGTCATATCTCCTTTCCCTGAATTGCTTTTCCTTGATCTGGTATCACTATACCACTGTTATTAGCACTCGTCAATAGTGAGTGCTAATAATTTTTGTGAACATTATGTGAACTGTTATAAATCGGTCACCGCTCACTCTGTGGCAAGTATCCGGCAGTGAAGACCCTCCTATGCATAATGCCCGATCACGATCTGTACACGTTCGATCCCCTGATAGCTGTTGATCTGCGGGTAATAGGTAAAAGCAAAGCGTATCTCCTGCGGCCTTCCCGCCAGCAGCGCCTCCACCGCCTCTGTCCCATATTGTGCCCGATAATAGTCTAAAAATT
>CAMTZV010000102.1 GCA_947086625.1 uncultured bacterium
ATTCCTCATGCGCCCCTGCGCATAAAAAAGGAGAGCAAGGCGATCACCCTCCTCTCCCATAGTATGGACATATTCAGATTTCCCAATCAGGTTTATTTCGCCTGCCGCGCCAATTTTTTCATCTCGCGCGCATTTTCAAGCACGGTGTCCGTCACCGCCACGCCGCCGAGCATCCGCCCAAGCTCCGCTACGCTCTCCTCCTCATTCAAAAGCGTCACCATCGTCACCGTCGACTGCCCTTCCACATGTTTCTCAATATAAAAATGTGCGTCCGCCATCGCCGCGATCTGCGGCAGGTGCGTGATGCAGATGACCTGGTGGTTTCCGGCGATGACGTGCAGCTTTTCCGACACCATCTGCGCGGTGCGGCCGCTGATCCCGGTGTCGATCTCGTCAAAAATGAGCGCGCCGATCTCGTCGTTCTCCGCCAGCACGGATTTTAACGCCAGCATCACCCGGGAGAGCTCGCCGCCCGAGGCGATATCCTTCAACCCGCGCAGCGGCTCGCCCGGATTCGTGGAGATTAAAAACTCCATCGCGTCATAGCCGTTTGGCCCCGGCTCGGTCTGTGTAAAGCTCAAATCAAAGCGGACATCCAAAAAATTTAAATCCTGCAAAGCGGCAAGCATCTTTTCCCGCAGCTTTTCACCCGTTTTTTTTCGGATATCGCTGACCTTGGCACAGAGCGCTTCCAGCTCATTTTTCGCTTTTTCATATTGTTCCCGCAATTTTTTTTCATATGCGTCAAAATTTTGAAGCTGCCCGATGCGCTCCCGCCTCTTTTCCAGCGCATCCAGCACGTTTTCGATCGACCCGCCATACTTTGCCTTGAGGCGGTTTACGACATTCAGCCGTTCCTCCACCTGCGCAAACCGCTCCCCGTCAAACTGCGCCTCCTCCATGTAGGCCGACAGCTCCCGGTAAAAATCGGACAGCAGACCGTCGATCTGGGCGAGCTCGTCCGAGAGCGCGCTTAAGCTCTCGTCGTAATCCGCCACCGCGGACAGCTCCCGCATCGCACGCGCAACCATCTCCCCCGCGCCGTCCTCGCCGGCCGCCTGCCCCGCGAGCGCAAGCGCCTCCATGATCTTTTTCCCGTTTGCGATGCGCCGGTACTCCGCCTCGAGCTCCTCGTCCTCGCTGGGGGTCAGCCTTGCCGCCTCGATCTCCTGCGCCTCATACTCCAAAAAGGAAAGCTCCCGCGCCTGCTCCTCCTTGTCGATGCTCTGCTCCTCGAGCGCGCGTTTCGCGGCGCTGTACGCTCTGTACGCCTCCGCCAGCCCCGTCTTTTTGTCGGCGAGCTTTGCCCGTGCGTAGTCGTCGAGGTATTCCAGATGCTTATTTGTGTGCAGCAGCGACTGATGCTCATGCTGTCCGTGAATGTCGATCAGGCACGCGGCAGCCGCTTTCAGCTTTGAAGCCGGAACGCTCTCGCCGTTGATCTTCGCGATGCTCCTTCCCCCGGTAATCTTTCGCGAGAGAATGAGCGCATGGTCCTCCGGCTCGATGTCAAGCTCCCTTAGCTTTTCGCACACCGCGTCCGTCAGATCCGAAAACACCAGCTCCACGAAGCCCGCCTCCTCCTTTTCCCGGAGAAGGTTTTTGTCCACGCGCCCGCCGAGCGCAAAGCTGATCGAATCGATGATGATTGATTTTCCCGCGCCGGTCTCGCCGGTTAAGATGTTGAGCCCGTCTAAAAGCTCCAGCTCCACCTCGTCGATAAGCGCGATATTTTTCACATGTATATTTTGCAGCATAGTTTTCCCCCGTCTATTCCCCCGCCAGCTTTTTCAGACGAACGAGCAGCGCCTTCGCGTCCTCGCTCGTGCGCAGCGCGCACATGATCGTGTCATCTCCTGCGATGCTCCCGACGATCTCCTCGCACTGCATCCCGTCGAGCGCCGCCGCCACCGCCATCGCCATGCCCGCGACCGTCTTCACAATCAGAAGGTTTTGCGCCGTATCCGCCGAGCGGAAGCCCTCCCGAAACACCCGTGCGTATTTCCCCGCGAGGTCCGTCCCCGTCTCGGAGATCGATGCGTAGCGCTGCCTGCCGTTTACCGTCGCAACCTTCGTCAGCTTCAGCTCCCGGATATCCCGGGAAACGGTCGCCTGCGTGACCTGATAGCCCTCGCGCCTGAGACGGTCGGAGAGCTCCTCCTGCGTCTCAATCTCAAAACGCTCGATCAATTCCAAAATTTTTGCATGTCTCGTTGCCTTCATACGATCCTTTATCCCTGTCCGCAGCCGATTTTGCACGCTCTGCGAAGCGCGTCAATGGTAAGACTGCATCTTTTTTCTCAAAATTTCAAGAAAGCTCAGCTTTCCCAGCTTTAAGATCCTGCAATCCTTCTTTGCCTGATGAATGACGATCGTATCGCCCACATCCAGGCAGGAATGACAGTCCCCGTCAAAGCTCACGGTCACCTGCTCGTCGCCCTCACGCCTCCTGCTCGCGATCTCCACCGTCACCTCGTCCTCCGCGCCAATCACGATGCTCTTCGCGTTAAGCGCATGGGAATTGATCGGCGTGATGAGGATCATCCGCGCCTTCGGATCGACAATCGGCCCTCCGGCTGACAGGTTGTAGCCAGTGGAGCCCGTCGGCGTGGAGACGATCACGCCGTCGCCGTCAAAGGTGTACAGGTACTGCCCGTTCACGTAGACGACCACGCTCACGAGCTGCAGTGCGCCGCTGCGGTGGATCACGATATCGTTGAGCGCCGTCTGCGGCAGGAGATGCTCACCTGCCCGCAGCGGATGTCCGCTTAGACGCATCCGCGCTTCCAGCACAAAATTGCCCGCCATAATCTGGTCGATCGCGGAAAAGACGGTCGTCTCCTCCAGCTCGCACAGATAGCCAAGCGTCCCAAGATTCACCCCGATGAGCGGCACATTCAGCTGCGCGGTATCACGCGCCGCACGAATGAGTGTCCCGTCGCCGCCGATGACAAAGATCACGTCGAGGTCGTCCGGCAGCGCCCCGGGAGCAATGCAGCCGCCTCCGCTCTCCTCGCCCTGGCTCACGTAATAGCCGCAGCGCCCGCCCTTCGTCTCAATATAAGCCTGTATGCTTTTTGTAAACATCAGGTTTTTATCCTTATACGAATTTGTAATGATAAAAAAATGCTTCATCCTATTTCCCGTCCAGCAAAGCATGCGCCGCCGAGACGACCCCCTCCGGCGAAACGCCGTCAAAAAGCACCCCTGCGCCGTCCTTTGTCAAATGAATGAGATATTCGATGTTGCCCTCCGGCCCCTTAATGGGGGAAAAGTCCAGATGCAGCACCGAAAAGCCCATCTGCCTCACATACGCGGCGATGCCCGCCACAACCTCAAGATGAACCTTCGCATCGCGCACGACGCCCTTTTTCCCGACCTTCTCGCGCCCCGCCTCAAACTGCGGTTTGATGAGACACACCATCTGCGCCCCTTCCTTTAGCAGCGCATACGCCGCCGGAAGCACCTTTGTAAGCGAGATGAACGAAACGTCCACCGATGCAAAGTCCAAAGGCTCTCCGATATCCTCCGGCGTGACATAGCGGATATTCGTCTTTTCCATGCACACGACACGCGCGTCCTGCCTGAGCTTCCACGCGAACTGCCCGTACCCCACGTCCACCGCGTACACCTTCGCCGCCCCGTTTTGCAGCATACAGTCGGTAAAGCCGCCGGTCGAGGCGCCGATATCCATGCACACCAGCCCCTCGAGCTTCAAATCAAACTGCTTCACTGCCTTTTCGAGCTTTAACCCGCCGCGGCTCACGTAGGCAAGCGCATGGCCGCGCACCTCGATGCGTGCTTCCGCATCGATGGACGCGCCCGCCTTGTCCTCCCGCTGCTCATTCACATATACGCTTCCCTCCATAATCAGCGCTTTCGCCTTTTCCCTGGAGGGCGCCAGGTTTCGCTGCACGAGCAGCACGTCCAACCGTTCCTTCAAAATGATGTCCGCTCCTTTTATGTCCGTTGGGCGCTCACCGCCCAATATATGCGACAATGATCTTCTTCACGATGAAGTCCGCGTCCAGTCCGACCTCCTCCTTCAGCTTTGCGGGGCTGCCCTGCTCCACAAACTGATCGGGGATCGCGACCTGCAGCACCTTGATCGGCTGCCCCGTATCGGTCAGATACTGCGTCACCTGCTGCCCGAAGCCGCCGGTAATCACATTTTCCTCCATCGTGACGAGCAGCCTGTGCTCTGACGAAAGCGAGAGAAGCAGCTCTTCATCGAGCGGCTTTGCAAAGCGCGCATTGATGAGCGTGCACTGGTAATGCAGCTCCTTCAGCCGCTCGCGCACCGCAAGCGCCGTCTCGACCATGCTGCCGTAGGCGAGCAGCGCAATCTCCGTCTCGTCGTAGAGAATCTCGGCTTTCCCGCACACGAGAGGCGCGCGGAACTCCTTTAACCCGTCGTAGGCCGTCCCCCGCGGGTAGCGTATGGCAGCCGGGGCGTTCAGGCCAAAAGCAAACGCCAGCATGTCCGCCAGCTCCCACTTGTTTTTCGGCGCCATGAGTATCAGGTTTGGAATCGTCATCAGATAGGAAATATCAAAAATCCCCTGATGCGTCTCCCCGTCACTGCCGACGATTCCCGCACGGTCAATGGCAAAAATGACGTGCAGATTTTGCAGGCAGACATCGTGCAAAATCTGGTCGTACGCCCGCTGTAAAAATGAAGAATACGCCGCGAACACCGGGATCATGCCGCCCTGCGCCAGCCCCGCCGCAAACGTCACCGCATGCTCCTCCGCGATCCCCACATCAAAAAAGCGCTGCGGGAAGCGGTTGTGAAAGCGCTTGAGTCCCGTCCCGGTCTCCATCGCCGCCGTAATCGCCACAAGCCTTTCGTTTTTCTTTGCCGCCATGTTCATGACCGAGGCAAACACGTCCGTGTAGTCCGGCTTCGTCTTTTTGACACGCGCAAGCCCCGTTGCGATGTCAAAGGCCCCCGTCCCGTGGAAGCGCGCCGGGTGCCGCTCCGCCGGAAGGTAGCCCCTGCCCTTTTTCGTGATGACGTGGACGATGACCGCCCCGTTCACCCGCGACGCGTTTTTGAACGTGCGCACAAGCTTTGCGACGTCGTGCCCGTCCACCGGGCCGAGGTACGTCAGACCCATGTTCTCGAAGAGCATTCCCGGTATGAAAAGCTGCTTAATGCTGCTCTTTGTCCGGCGGATGCGCCGCACCATGCGTTCGCCGTACACCGGAATCCTCTGCAGCGAATCCATCACGCCGTTTTTCAGCTCCTGATAGGAATCCGCCGTGCGGATGCTGTCGAGGTAGCGCGACATGCCGCCCACATTCGGCGAGATCGACATCTCGTTGTCGTTGAGCACGATGATAAAATTTGTATCCAGCTTTGCCGCGTTGTTCATCGCCTCGAACGCCATGCCGCCGGTGAGCGCGCCGTCCCCGATGACCGAGATTACCCTGTAGCTCCCGCCCCGCAGATCCCGCGCCACCGCAAGCCCAAGCCCCGCGGAAATCGACGTGGAGCTGTGGCCGGTGTCGAACGCGTCTGCACCGCTCTCGCCCCGCTTTGGGAAGCCGCTCATGCCCCCAAACTCCCGCAGCGTGTCAAAGCCGGCTTTTCGCCCGGTGAGCAGCTTGTGCGTATAGCTCTGGTGCCCGACATCCCAGATGATCCGGTCAACGGTCACGTCAAAGGCGAGGTGCAGCGCCATCGTAAGCTCCACCACGCCGAGGTTTGCCCCCAGATGCCCGCCGTGCACGCTGACCTTTTCGATCAGAAACTCCCGGATCTCCTGCGCCAGCCTCCCGTAATCCTCCGGAGCCACCTTTTTGATATCGTTAATCTGTTCTATTTCATCCAACACAAGTGCCATGTAAGAATCCTCCGACTGCTTTTTTCGGCCCTTTGACCGGTCAGGTATTTCTCACTGTCAAAATGTGAAACAGTTCTTCCAGAAATGCGGTATCCCTCCCGAGCCGGCGCAAAAGCCCGCACGCCTCGCGGGATAGCCGCCGCACCTCCCTTGCGGACTCGTCAATGCCGCGCAGCGACACATAAGTCGTCTTATCGTTGCGCGCGTCGCTGCCGATGGGCTTGCCGAGTACCTCCTGTGTGCTCGTGACGTCTAAAATATCATCCTGGATCTGAAAGGCGATTCCGACATTTCTCGCCGCCTGCTCCATCAGCTCGACCTCATACTGCTTTGCGCCCGCAAGGATAGCGCCCGTCATGAGCGACGC
>CAMTZV010000103.1 GCA_947086625.1 uncultured bacterium
ATGTCGTAAAGGGCGAAGGGGCATTCTGCGCATCCTCTCTGGTCTGGATATGTACATATACCCTTGCGCCTCGATGGGCGCCCATGCGTATTCCGCGGGGATATACTCAATGAAGCACTTTCCCCGGACATTGCCTTTTAAAAACACAAGCCCCTCGTCGAGCCGCTCCCGCAGCCAGTTCTTTTTGGATTGGACCTGAATGTCCTGATTGTTCGATATGGCGCAGCAGATGTGCTCCTTTTCCATATTTTCATGCGTCAGCTTTATAAGCTCCATGTTCGTTCGCCTCCAAAAATCCTAATTCCCGCCGACTGTCTGATCTGTTTTTAAATCGTCCTGCCCTCTCTTTTCTTCCAGCTTTTTACAGGCTTCCAGTATTCCGTTTTTAACCGCCCATTTGATAACAAAATACAGTGCGATCAAAACAACGAGCGCCGTTCCCGCGCTGATTCCCAACTCCTGCCACAGCCCGGCAATCTCCTCGCTCATCCCGAACGTCTCCCATAAATCCATTTGCCTTCCTCCTGATTTATCGGTAACGGCACGCGATGCTTCGCATCACCTGCCAGGTCGTCGGAAGGCATTCCAAAAATGCTTCGCATTTGCCTTCCTCCTAACTACTATTTTCAGACAGTTTTCTGAAAGTGTACCGTCTGCTCCTTCATGGATATTTTCCCGACCTGCCAGCCATATGTTACAAGCTCTTTCTTGTATTTCAGAAACGAATGATCGATGGGTATTCCGGCGATATTTTGTATTTCCTCAAAGGTAAGCGAAAGCGATTCCCCTTCGGCATTCTGCACGTATTCCCACAGTGTGTCGAATTTGCTCATTGTCTTTTTCCTCCCGATTACCGTCTATTTTAGCACCTCAAAATGGTTGAAGCAATCCGTCTGCCGCGAAACGTTTTCTAAATGACGTGAACAGCGTTACTTTTTACGTCCCGGGAACGCGCCCTACTTCACCGTCTCGCTGTGATTCAGCACGAGCGTGCTGTACAAAAACAGCACATCGCACCCCTCAAAATCCACGAGACGCCCCAGTGAGCCCGGATGGATATAGCGGATATCCACGAGCGTGATTTTGGCATAGCCGCTCACGAGCAGCGGGGCAAGGCTCGAGGCAAACGAGTCCCGGAAGATGACAAGACGCCTGTCTGCCGGTGCGTCCGGGTTTTCGACCGTAACAAGCGAGAGCGGCCCCGAGAGAAACAGCTCGTACGGGTCTTTTCCCTGCGCGCGCGCCAAGTCGTAGACCGGGATCTTTCTTTCATTCTGCCAGTCGTAGGCCGTGCAGCGCCCGATCGCCTCCCCCGTCAGATAGCAGAGCGAATCCGGCGCAAGCGGCAGCGCCGCCTGCCCGTGATAAACGCCGTAAAAATCCTGCTCCAGCGTCCGAAGCTCGTAGTCCGACGAAAGCACTGCCCCCATCGCCTCTGCCAGCCGGCCCGCGACATCCGTGATCCGCTCCTGCCGCCAGTGCGTATCCGTCCGGTAGTAATCGTCCCGCTCCAAAAGATCTGATATCCGGATATACTGCGCAAAATCGGCCCGCCGCGCCATCTCCCGCTCAAACTGCGCGTAATCCATGCACGGATGCCCGCTCTCCTTCGCCAGAAAACAGTTTTTATCGGGGATGACCGAGAGAAAGACACGGTTTTCCTCCGTCAGATATGTGTCGCAGATCATGTGGAAACGGTCTGCCGCCCGCTGCAGGGACGCCGGATTCATCGGGTATTCCAGCTTGGAGAGAAACCCGTCCGTCTCATAGATCCCGTGATTGTCCGCCCGCAGGAAAATGCCGTCCGCCGTCAGCGCTTTCAGCGCCCGAAACGAGTCCCGGAACGGAAACGCGTCTGTTGCATACGCTTCAAAGTCCTCCATAAACCGCCCGCTTGCGACCGCTTTTGCCGAGAGCTGCGGCATCGACGCCAGCGCGCGCCGCTCGCTGTCCGAATATTCATCCTTCGGAAGCAGCACGCAAAGCAAGAGCCCTCCGAAAAGCAGCGCCCCAAGCAACATGCAGACCCGTCTGCTTTTTCCATGCACACCCATGGCACGCACCTCCACTTCTTAAAACCGAAAATACAAAAACGGATTGAACGATCCGTCCACGAGATACGCCGTCATGACAAGCAAAAGCGCCGCCAGGACGACCGGCTCTGCCGCGTCCATTAGCCTGCCTCCAACACGGGTTTTACCGATCCTCTCGGCGATGCGGCAGGGAAACGGAGTCGCCGCCGCGACCCCGATCAGAAGCACCACGAAAAAGCTTCTCAGGCAATAGCACGCCTCGGCCGAGACGAGCGGCACGCCGCCCGCGCCAAACAGCCCTCCGATATCGGCGGCTGCCGCCTGTATGCTCTGCGCGTGAAAGAGCACGAAGCTCGGGAGCAAAAGCAGTAGCACATAGATGTGCGCAAGAAACCGAAACCGCTTTATCCGCTCCAGAAGCCACCATTTCTCCACCACCAGAAGCAGCGCAAAGCAGAGCCCCCAGGCAATAAAATTCCACGCCGCCCCGTGCCAGAAGCCGGTCAGAAACCAGACGACAAAAATATTTACAAGCTGCCGCCCTCTCCCGACGCGGTTCCCGCCCAGCGGGATGTAGACGTAGTCCCGAAACCACGTCCCGAGCGAGATGTGCCACCGCCGCCAGAATTCCGTGATGCTCGCGGCAATATAGGGATAGTTGAAATTTTCCGAAAACCGGAAGCCGAAGATTTGCCCAAGCCCGATCGCCATATCGCTGTAGCCCGAAAAATCAAAGTACGTCTGGAGCATGAGCGCGGCCGCGTACAGCCAGTAAAAGAGCACCGATTTTTCGCCCGAAGCCTGAAACGCGGCGACCAGCTCCCCGAGCTGGTTTGCCAGCAAAATCTTTTTTGCCAGCCCCGCCACAAACCGGCGCACGCCCAACGCCGCAAGCTCCCACGAATGCGTCCGCTCCGAAAGCTGCTCACTGATCTCGCGGTAGCGCACGATCGGCCCGGCGACAAGCTGCGGAAACATCGCGATATAGGCCGCGAGACGAAGGATGCTGCGCTGCGCCTGCTCCCCGCGGTACACGTCGATCGTATAGCTGATGAGCTGGAACGTATAAAAGCTGATGCCGATCGGCAGGGCGACGTTTGGAAGCGGCGTTTTGATCCCCGTCACAGCCGTAAAGCTCTCGAGAAAAAAGTCTGTATATTTAAAATAAATCAAAAACGACAGGCTGACCGCCACGGAAGCGACACAGCAGAGCCGCCCCGCCCCCGTTTCCCGATATTTTTCCGTCAGAAGCCCAAAGCCGTAGCAGATTGCGATCGAGACAGCCATCAAAAGCACGTATTTCGGTTCGCCCCACCCATAAAAAATAAGGCTGCCAAGGAGCAGCGCCGCATTTTTCATGCGTTTTGGACACGCAAAATACAGCGCCAGCATCAGAGGCAGAAAATAGTATAAAAACGGGATGCTCGAAAATATCATGCGATCGGCTCTTCCGCCATGACCTCGGCACCCGCAAGCGCCGAAAGCGCATTATTTTTGAACGTCTCCATAATCTCCTTCTCGCCAAAGGCGGTGACGACATACGTGCCGTCAACGTTTATGATGAGCAGCGTGTCGGGAAATCCGCACATCCACTCCTTCGCCAGAATCGTCTCCTTGACCGCCTCCGCAAACGCGTCCATGTCCGCGCCGTCCTTCAGGCGATAGGCCGCGCCCGTAAACGTGTTCGCGTTCATCATGTGTATCATCGAGGCCGCGTCCTCGATATTGGAAGCCTGGCTTCCCGGCAGCCCGAGCGAAACCTCAAGCTCCTCCGTCTTTGTGATGTCGAATGCGCCCGGCGCATCCATGACGGCATTTTCCATGTCGCCGCCGTAAACGGCGAACAGCTCACCCTCGCCGTAAGCGTCCTTCACCGTGTTTAACACGTCAAGCGCCTGCGCGTACTTCGATTCCTTTTTTCCATCGCCGCAGCCCGCGCACGCAAACACCAGCACCGCTGCCAAAAAAACTGCCATTACTCTCTTCATTGCTCTAAATCCCCTTTCCCATCGCTTTTAACGCCTCGCCGACGGCATCCGAATAAACCCTTTCCAGATTCTTCTGCGCGCCGACAATCGCTTTGCCCAGCAAATTCCCGTCCCGGTCCACGAGCACCGTCGTCGGGGTGTACCTGATCGCTCCGCACACCTTCTCAAAATCGCCGTCCCCCTCGAGCAGCGTCACGCCTTCATAGCCCGCCTCTTCCAGAATACGCTTCGTGCCCTCCACATCGCCTGCGCCGTCCATGCAGACCGTGACAAGCCTGACGTGATCCGGCAGGGACTTCTCATAGCGCGCGAGGTCGGGCATCTCCCGGATACACGGCCCGCAGGTCAGCGACCAGAAATTGAAGATTGTCACGTCGCATTCCGCAAGATCCTCCTGCGTAAAGCTGCTGCCGTCCAGCGCTCTGGCCTCAAAGCTCGCTAAAAATTGTCTCGTTTCTTTTTGCTCCGCGTCCCCATGTGCGCCGCACCCCGCACATACAAGAATGAGTGACAATAAGATCCATCCAAAGAAGGCGGCTTTTCGTTTTTTCATGCTCTTACGCTCCTTCATCAAGCAGAGAAGATTTCGTTACCTTTTACGGGTCAGGAATACGCACTTGCTGCGCAATCGAGTAGAGAGTATTTATCTTCCCTACTCGCCGCGCGCCCCGTGCGCCGCTTCTGCGGCATATTTCTTCTGCACGGGGCTGTGCATAAACACGTGCCAGCCTCCCCAAAAAGAAAGGCTGGCACACATTCATTTCTTACAGGTTCCGCACCTCTTCCTCTCTGGCACGGAAATAGTTTGCAGTATCAAACACCAGCTTGTCGAGAATCGCCGGATCGGTTTTTGCATTCTGCATCGGATACGGATCTCCGCCCGGGCCGAGCGGTTCCGGTGTCACGAAGCAGGCGTCGTCGTTGTTGTAGCCCAGCAGATACAACGCCATGATAATCGTATCCAGATCGAGGGAGCCGTCGCCCAGCGCACAGCGGTTTGTATCCGCCATGTGCAGGTTCGTCAGACGCGCCCCCGCGTCGATGATCGCCTCGCCGATGTGGCTCTCCTCCACCAGCATATGATACACATCCCCGTTGATGTGCTGAACGCCGGGATGGTTTAAACGCTCGATGTATGCCTTTGCCTCCGCAACGCTATGTACAAGCGTCGTCTCCGCCGAACGGATCGGCTCGATCGCGGCGCGCACCTGATTTTCTACAAACACATCCGCCACGCGCGAAAGGCTGTCGATGCTGCGGTCGATCTCGCTGTCGTCATATTTTTTGCTGCGCCCGACTGCCGCGGGACATACGAGCATGTATTTTCCGCCGACCTCAGCCGTAAAAGCGGCCTCGCGCTTAATGTAATCGATCGCGGCCTGCCGCTGGATCGGGCGGTTGGACGAGAGATCGTTGTCCGCGGAAAACATACCGCAGATGCCGCCGACCCGGATCCCGTAATTGTCCATGATCTTTTTGATCTCCGCCGGACGGTAGCCCAGATCGTCGCCGTAATGGTTTCCGTGCAGCTCGATGTAAGAGATGCCGGCGCGCTGCAGGCGGTCACACGAATCCGCGAAATCCTCAAGCCCAAATCCCCAGTTGCTCCACGAAAATTTAAGCTTCTTTTCCATTTTTCCCGGATTCGCCTTTTTATATGCAAGAAATGCCTCGCGAATCTTGTCAGTCTTTATTTCATAATTCTGTTTCATTGCCTTCTCCTTTCCTGTCGTGCAAATATCGATACCTTAACTATATTATTTTTTGCCGATAAATGCAAGCCCCGTTTACAAAGCGTGCCGCCGCCCTGTAACTATAAAGCGGCAGGCTGCATAGTTACTCCTCACCTTTTTTCTCCTCCTCGTCCCAGTCCTCGTCGAATACAATATCCTGCATGATGTATTCATCATTTTCCCCGTAGGACATGACGTTTCTCGGCGTAATCTTCTTCTCCTTCATATCGAAGTCAAACACATGCCAGAGTATCCCTTCCGCATTGCCCGGGACATAAAAACGGTCGACCAGTCTGGCGCCCACATAGACGCGCACCTGCGCGCCGGAGAGCGAGAGCTGATTGCTGGACTTTGATTCCAGATTTGTGTAATCCTGGACGTAATAGCTGAACGTCCCCTCCTCGTTTACCTTATAAAACGTGACCGTTTCCGGCCCGAAGCTTGTGATGTCGTC
>CAMTZV010000104.1 GCA_947086625.1 uncultured bacterium
GATCGTCACTTTGGCGGTTCCGGCGTTCACGTTGTCTGCGAATGTGGCTGTATAGTCGGTTCCCTCGGTCAGTGTCTTGCCGTTAAAGGAGACGATGACTGCCGGAGTTTTTGCTTTTCCGTTGTAGGTGTAGCTGTCCGGGGAGAGCTTTATGGTCGCTGTGGCGAGATCGTCCTTCTTGACGGGAGCCTCCGTTACCGTGACCGGAATGTCAAAGGACTGTCCGTTCACCGTTACCGTAAGACTGGTCGTTCCGGGCGTGATAGCAAGGATGTTGTTGCCGGAAATCGTTGCGATCACGGTATCCTTGATCTGCCATGCGGGCGGCTGCGTAAGCGATGCCGACGCGGACGGAGCGGAAGTCCAGGTGTCCTTTGTGCGAAGCTCGAACGAAATCGAGGGAAGCGCCGCGGAATCGCCCTTGGCGAGCTGATAGCTGCTTACGCTTGCGGTCGCGTTTAAAGCGGTGATCTGATCCGGGCTGACGGGAACGGTCACAGCCGTCTCGGAGTCGTTCGCAGGCGTTGCAGCCGGCGTGACGACGCGGTCGCCAAACTCCTGTACCCAGTAGTGGCAGCCCTTGTAGTAGACGTAGCCGATGCCTACGGACTGGAAATCCTTGGAGAGCATGCTTCTGCGGTGTCCCTGCCCTGCGTACTTCTCGTTTGTCTCCTGCCAGAGCTCAAACGCTTTCGCCGCGGTCAGATTGGAGCCGATGGCGATATTCTCGCCCTGTTTGCCGTATTCCTTCGTGTAGGCGGTAAAGCATTCCTCGCCGTTGGGGCGGGTGTGGGAGTAGGCCACAACCAGCTCCATCGCGCGCTGCATAGCGATCTTTTCCAGATTGTAGTCGTAGTTGAGCGCTAAGAGCCCGGATACCTGTACCTTCTCCGAGTCGTCCTCGTTCCACTGCCATGCGTCCTTTCCTGTGCGGAACGCGTTGATCATTGCGAGCATCGTGCGCGCCTCGGTCTGCTTGTACGTTCCGGTGATCTGGAAGCTTTGTGCGTCCGCCGCATGAGCGGTGATCTCCATGCCGCTGATGCCGCAGGCGGAAATGAGCATGGTGAGCGCTAAAAGCCCTGCCAGCCATTTCTTTTTTACCCATTGTTTCATAGTGTAAACACTCCTTTCTTTTTATGTGCAGCGTCTCATGACGCATGCGCTTCATCTGAGGCTAAGCGTAACAGTTCAGCCCAGGACTTTGCAGGGTCTGTCCCATGGGTGCGTGCTGCGAAGTCCGTGGGAATGCGTGGATTCAGTAACTATGAAGCCGTATAACTCCGTGCGTTTTCGCTCAATTCGACGGTCACGTCAAATTCATGCCGCTGCTCGAGGTAAAGATTTGTGAGCGACTGATCCATATAGGGCATGATCCACAAAAAGCCGATGCCAAGCGAGAACGCGCCGAGCAGCATCCAGCCAAAAAAGCTCAGCTCCATCATGCACAGCCGCCACTTTGCGCCGCGCGTGAGCGACATGCTGGCACGGAACGCCTCGACTGCCTCGATTTCGGGATCGTCCACATAGAGCCAGAAAATGAAATAAAAGGGCAGCGTCAGAAGGAAGGAGAGTACAAGCCCGACGTTTGAGACGAGCTGTGCCACAGCCAGCATCTGCACATCCGATAGCCCCTGCGGCGGCGCGAGCGAGAGCGCAAACTCCGGGATGCGCGGAATCCACGAGATCAGCGTGAAAATACAGCCGCCGATTAACAAACGGTCGGGACGGTTTTTGAATACCCAGAACAGATCGGAGATTTTGGCCGACTGTCCGCGGGCAAGCATGAGGTGGATTCGCTTAACGCCGCTGCCTAAGAGCAGCCCAATCAGTGAGATGATAAAATAGGCGAGATAATACAGCACCGCCTGTATCGCGAATCTGTCTCGGTCGCTGCACAGATAATTAAACGGCAGCAGCAGGAGGGAAGGGATGAGCGTCGAGAGGATCATGGCGAGCATCGGCACCTGATAGCGGCCGAGCAGCATCTGCCTTGCCATGCCCTTCAACGTTCCGTTGGAACGCTTCATAATCAAATATTCTCCTTAAAAATAAAGCTGTCCGGTGCAGCGGCCTGTTTGCACAGCGCCGCTGCCCGGCATCTGAAAAGCCGTGCGCTATGCAACCAGATCCACATTTGCGCCGATCTGCTTCATGGCGTCCAGAGCCTTTTTGTTTTTGCTGTAAGGGTTTTCGTCGTCCTTTTTGTCGTCCGCGCCGTCCTTCGGGTAGGAGATGGACGTGCGCGTCTCGCCGCCTGCGACATAGCTCGTGCCGCACTCGGGGCAGATCTCCGTGCGCAGAGAGACGGTGGCGGAGCGCACCTTGCCGCCCTCCTTCGCCGCCTTTTCGTAAGCGTTGCTCACGTGCTGCTGCTCATGCGCGCGAACGGTTCCGGCGGACGCCTGCGGGGAGATATGCCCCGGCGCCTTGAAGGAGACGTCCCCCTCGTTTGAGCCGTCCTGATATTTGCGCTGTCTGCACGTCTCGCATTCGCTGGGCGAGGACTTGCGGCCCGGCTTTACGTTCTCGTCGGGCATGGCGCTTTTATTTGCCCGGGAAGCGCCGTAGCCGGACATGCCGTAGCCGCCGTAAGCGGCATTGCTCCCGTAGTTTCCGATACCTGTGATTGCCATGGTTCATACCTCCTTGTATTTTGACAAAGAATGTGATGCGAATTATAATAAGCTTATGAAAAAACGTCAGTCATCCATCGAAGACCAACTGTATACGGCGGGCATCTGCGTGCTTTTCGCGGCGGTTCCCGCGCTGCTTTTGTACCGGTATCTGAGCGCGCATGTGCCGTTTTTCGGCATTCCGTGTCTGCTGCATACGCTCACCGGATATTACTGCCCGGGCTGCGGCGGCACGCGCGCGGTCTATGCGCTGCTTCGGCTGCAAATCGTCCGCTCGTTTATCTGCCATCCGCTCGTGCCGTATGGGGCGGCGGTTTACATGTGGTTCATGGCGAGCCATACGATCGAACGGGCGAGCCGGGGCCGTATCCGGATCGGGATGCCGTACCATCCCTCATGGCTGTGGGCGGCGCTCGTTATCCTCGCTCTCAATGTGCTCGTAAAGGACGGCGCGCTTTTTTTCTTCGGCATCGATCTGCTGGCGCTTTATGCCTGAGCGGCCCTCCCGCGAAAAAGCATGCGGCTGTCATGCGCCTGTCTGTGCGGGATTTCACACGCCGCCCTCGGGAAAGAGCGGTGTCCCGGTCATGTTTTCAAACAGCTCGGAGTAGGCTTTCATGAAATTTTCAATGCTGCCGTATTCCCGGATCGTCGTGAAAAGCATATATCCGGTCGTTGCCACGGTCAGCACAATCGCTACGACCGAGGTCGTAATCGCGAGCTTTCCCTGCGGGGAGAGCTTTTTCTGCTCGCCGCGGGAGAGAAGCGCCAGTATGATGGAAAGCGCTCCGCACACGATCGAAGCGTAGATACAGCACGATGTGGCGATGGCAATGGCGCTGAGCACGATCGAGGCGGACGTCATGGCGTCGCGCGGCTGCAGCGGCGGCCGGTTCGGCGTGCCGTAGCCGTTATATTGGTCATCCGAATGGAAATCCATCGGGGAATCCTCCTTGGTTCCTTAAAATTTGTCGCTGGTCGTCCGGAGCAGGAGACGTGCAGGCGCATCCGCCTGCTCTGCCGTGCTCTGAACGAATATAGAAAATTTTAGCACATCTGCGATGAAAATGCAAATTTCTGTGGGGATTTTCTGCTGTTTGCAGCAGTTTCTAAAGCATACGAAAAGCCCCCCGAGAGCCAAAAAGCTTTCAGGAGGGCTTGGCGATTTCTGCATTGCCGGGCATATACACTTACCTGCTTTCTACCTGTGGTTCCGGGGTTGACCTGCCGGGTGGTATTTATTCTTTAATTTTGTCAATATCTGTGAGATTCACTCCGGATACTTGCAACAATGCCTTTAATGTCAGATATTCATCCTTCAATTTGGCATAGGTTTCGGTGGCGTGTTCCTTTTTTGCTAATAACATATACTCCTGAATTTTTTTAAAATCATCGAGCGCCTGCTTTGTTACTTCAATACCGGACGGCATGTAATCACCTGCTTTCAACAATTGTGCCTGTTTGTTGTTGCAATGTCAGTATACCACATTCAAAGCATAAAGTCTATTGATGAGCCGCTGTTTTGCCGGATTGCCGGCGGGCCTGTGTTACTGGTAAACCGCATCTCATTCATAATTCGCAATCACCTTCGTCGCGCTCTTTGGCTTCCCGGCATAATCCCAGATATGCGAATGATTCCCCTTGTTTGCAGAGTACGACTTTAACTGCGCGTCCGTAAGCAGGCACAGCTTGCCGCCGGAGCGCCGCGGGCAGGCGTCCACATGGTAAAAGCCGGTGCCGACGTAGGCCATGTTCCACCAGTGCCGCCCATGGCCTTGTACGCGCTTCACTTCCAGATTCGGAATACCGCACCGCGTGAGCAGCAGGCGCACGACCGAGTAGTAGGTGAAGCAGTCGCCCCTGCCGTTTCGGATGCCGCGCGCGGCTTCCTTTTCCCAGCTGCTCTTGTCGGATGTCCCCGTATAGGCGATGTGACCGTGCGCATATTCGTAGATCGCGGTTACCTTCCGCTGATCCGTCCAGCTCTTTTTGACGATCGCATCCAGTACCTCATCCGCCAGCTTATCGCAGGAATCATTTGTCCGCACCGCGATTTTTGCGCTTGCCCGCGCCCGGTTTCCCGCGCTGTCCACCGCCGTGTACGTGATCGTGTATGTCCCCTTTCTGGAGAAATCGACTCGGCTCGTGTCTGCCGTCAGCTTTACTTTGCCGTCGCGGTCGTCTACCGCCTTCACATATTTGAAGAAATCGTAGGAGTCCGCCTGATCCGCATAGACCGTCTGATACGGGATGCTTTCGTTATAGCTGTTTTTGCCGACAAATCCGGTGATCTTCGGCGCCGTCGTATCCTCGGTCGCATATTCGTAGGACGTATTCCCCGTCTCGTAATTGCACGTGTGGTACATCCCTCCGGCGCGCACGCGCAGACGCACCAGCGCAAGTTGCGGATCGGCCTCATCGGTGACAAGCTGCTCCGTAAACGTCTTCTCCTTTTTTGCTCCCAGCGTATGGCCATAAAAATTACACGCCTGTTCCCCGGCCCGCATGACAAATGCAACGGAGTTTACCGCTTGATCGGACGTGTTTTTCAGCCTGACTTTAAGCTGATAGGTGCACTTCCCGTCTGTTTCGTCCACATCCTCGAGCGAAAGCTCTGCCGAGACGACCCGGATCTCATCCGCCGCCACCTTCAGCGCGGGCTTTTTCGCATCCTTTTTTACTTTCACGATATATGTCGCTTCTATATTATTTTCCCGCGCGGTGATGCGCGCCGTCCCCTCTTTTTTCGCGGTCACATGTCCTGCCTGATCGATATAAACCACACTCTTGTCAGAGCTATGATATTTTGCGTCCTCCAAGCCGAGATCCAGCCGTTTCCCGACCTTCAGCTCGTAATCCGCCGCGTGCGCCGCCGTGGACGGAAGCACCGAGAGCACAAGTGCGGCAAAAAGCAACAACAGTCCTTTCCATCGCATTTTCATGGTCACACGTCCGCAATATAAGAAACCGCCGTGACCTCGCCGTCCTTCACGCGGATTACAAGGCTCATCTTTCCCTTCTTAAAGGTGTACCTTCCGGCGACCGCCCGCGCGCGCTTGTTATAGGCATCCTTCACGTCCTGCTCGTCGCTCCCGATCTTGATGCCCTCCGCGGTCTGCACCTTGTCCGTGCGGAAAATGATGCTCTGAATGTACTCCTGACCGCCGCGCTTGTTGCTGTAGGTCAGCACCTTGACGTCTTTATAGGTGTAGGTGATATCCTCCCCGTCGTAGGCGCAGCTCTTTTTCTTCGTGCGCTTATCGTAGTCGCCCAGCTTTTCAAGCAGCTTGTCCGCCTTGTCGTTCATGTAGAATGTCTTGCCCGAATACCTGAAGCCGTAGCCCTTTGACTTTGCCTGTGCCGGAACCGGGGCAAGCGCCGCCAAAAGCATCACGCAGACCAATACGCCCAGTGTCAGTTTTTTTACGATGTTTCTCATGTTGTCTGTTCCTCCTTAAATTTTGTTATGTGTCTCCTGTCAGGGAAAGCCTGATTGACCATCCGCCGTCAATAGCTTACAATTTCCCCGAAGCG
>CAMTZV010000105.1 GCA_947086625.1 uncultured bacterium
TGCGAGTTCATCGGGCGCAGCAGCTCCGCGATACGGATGCCCCGCACGGTTTCAAAGCAGCCCCACAGCGACTGCGAATTCATGATATAGTCAAAGTCCAGCTTATGCACAAGCGCGAACATGCTGCTGATATTTTTGTCGTCGACGCCCGCAAACGCCTCGTCCAGCGCGATCATGCGCGGGTGGTCTCTATTTTCCGCCTTCTTGTACTGCGCGTTGACCGCCGCGAACAATGGCACGTACATCGCCATCGCCTTCTCGCCGCCGCTGAACCGGTTAAACGCCGCGTTTGTCAGCGGCCTTCTCGCCTCCTCGCCCCGCTTGAAATACATGCGGAACTCAAACCATCTGCGGTAATCCAGCGCATCCCGTACCAGCTCCATGTAATTGATCAGCCCGTCGCTCTCCTCCAGCCGCTGCTTTTCCATGCGGATCTTGCTGCGGAAATGCGACGCCACCTTCTCAATATCCTCCACCGTCAAAAGCGCGTGATCGCGCAGCAAAATCTGCTCCAGCTCTGCGGTATCCAGCTGCGCATCGTTTTCCGCCGTGCGCGGCTTCCAGTCCAGTGAAAAGCAAAGTCCCATGGACGTGTCCATCTCCCGCATGAGCTTTGACATATCCCCGACCCATTTGCGGCTCTCCGCGATCCGGTCCGTGAGCTGCTGGCTGATCGTCTGCGACAAAATGTCCTCGAACAATTCCCGGTCCTTTCGCTGGATCAAAAGCTCCGTCTCGTCGATGGACGCCTTTAGGATGCCGTAAAATTCCTCAAGGTACACCTTTTTTCCGTTCCAGACCGACACGACGCGCACACGCTTTCGCAGGGCGTTCGCGCCTATGCCATCCGCGTCCCCCACGTCCGCCGTCTCAAAGCAGTCCTCCAGCGACGTCCCGTAATTTGCCAGACTGCCGTTGTATTTCTGGTACACCTGATACAGAGACTGGAGCATGTCTCCCGCCTCCCGGTTCCGGTCACTCTCGCGGATGAGTCCGACCGCCTTCTGCGCGCACGCCGCCGGCGTCTGTGAACCCTGCTCAAGCACGAGCTTTAAGGAAAGCTCCTCCTCAAAATATTCCCGCAGAAGCGTCTCCTCGGAAATTGCCCGTTCAAGCAGCTGTTTTTGCTCCGGCTCCGATTCCAGCAGGGAATGCAGACGCTCGTCCCACCGCGCAAAAGCAGCCTTTTTCTCGTCGGTTTCTTTTTCGTTGGCCTCCAGCAGCGCGCGCAGCTCCTTCAAGCGGTTCGCCCGCTCGATATTTTCCGGTCGGTTTAAAAATTCCTCAAACTGGCGGATCGCGATATCGTGCTCCTTTGCCGCCGTCACATAAAGCCGCCGCTCCATAAGCGCGTCGTCCATCGCCTGCTCGTCCTGCTCGAGCCGCTCCTCCTGCATCATACAGCTGTTGCGCTCGGTCTCGATCCGAAGCAGATACTCTCTGGTCGTCTGCCAGATCTCCTGATACTCTGCAAGCGTCTCGCCCACCTCTTCGTATTCCGCCTCCGTGCGCCCGTACGGAAGCGCCTTGCAGCGCTGGATCATCACCTGATACTGCTTATTTTTCTGCTCCTCGCACGCGCGCGCCTTTTTTTCACGCTCCGCAAACGTGTCGCTTATCACCTGCAGTTCCAGCGCGCACGCCGTTTTCTCTGCAAGCGCGGCATCGATCCGCGCAAAATCCGGCAGCTTCCCGTATTCCTCCTGCAATGCTTCCAGACGCTCTGTGAGGTGAAGCAGCTCGCCCTCTACACGGGCAGCCGTCTCCTCAAGCTCCGCGATCGTTTCCTCCAGCTCCCGGATCTTCTGTTCCTTTCGCCGTTTTCGTGCGAGCTGGCCCACAAACTGCGCCTCGCCCTCCTGATCTGCCCGTCCCGCCAGAATCCCCTGCCGGAAAGTCCCGTTTTTGGAGAGGTAAATGCCTGCCGCATCCCCGGGTTTTTCATAAATGTTGCTCAAAATACGCCGGACGGCTGCTTTTAGCCCGTCGGAGAGCTCATCGCTCACTCTCAGGCAGGAAAAGCGGGAGCCTCCGCTTTTCTTTACATAGAGCAGCGCGTCCAGAAACTGCGGGCAGCGCTTTTCAATTTGCCGCAGATCCTCATCCGAGACGACAAGCGCGTCCAGCACGCCCATCCGACCAAGCTGTGCCTCGATGCGCGCGCACACCTCCGCGGGAAGCCCCTGCGCAAATTCCACGGCCTTATAAAACGGGACCGCTTTGATGCCCGCCTTTTGCAGCGCTTCTCTCGTCTGCTGTGCGCCCTCATCCCGCTTAGGGTTTAGCTCCTCCTGCCGCCTTACAAGCAAAAGTTCCCCGCGCGTCTCCCGCAGAGCTTCGGCGCAGAGCTTTTGCTCGCGCTCCTTCCCGCTTCGCACGTCTAAAAGCACCTGCCGCTGCCTTTCATAATCCGCGCGCAAAAGCTCCCGCACGGCCCCGGCACTCGAAACGGATTCGTATGCCCGAACCCGCTCCTCGGCGCCCGTCAATACCTCCCGCGCCGGCTTCCACTCCTTCGCGCTCTTTTCTGCCGCAAACAAATCCCTGATCCAGTCGTCCGCGCAAACGCGCACTCGCTCGTCTGCCGCGTCAAGCTGCTGCTCCTGCAAGAGCTTCTGCTTTTTGATCTGCTCAAAGGCGGCCGCCGCCTCGTCATACGTCCTTAACGCCTCCTCGTATTGCCGGATCGTGCGTTTGCACTGGTCGATAAGCGTCTTATACATCGCAAGCGCTTTCGTGATCTCATCCGTTCCCGCATAGCGTTCCATACCGATAAGCGAAACCGCCTCCCCATGCCGCTCCCACTGCAAAAGCTCCTGGCGCTCCTCAAGCTCCCGCTTTTGCTCAGACAGCTCCTGCTGCCTCATTTCCAGACTGCTTTTTAAGCCCCGAAGCTGCTGCTCGCCCCGCAGGATCGTCTCCCGGTACTCCTGTGCCTTTTCCTCCCAGCGCTTCGCCTGCCGCTCTGCTTCCTCCTTTGCGCGCCGGGCCTGCACGAGCTTGCGGTCGATCTCCTCCATGTCCGAATCCATCAGGCCGTCCCGCTCGCGTGTAAAAAGCCGCTTCTGCTCCGAGAGCTCCTCAAGCCGCTCTTTGCACGCGCGCTGCTCCTGCTCCGCTTCCTGTCTCTTTGCTTCCTGCTCATCCAGCCGATGTTTCGCCCCTTTGGCCTCCTGCCTTTTTCCAAGATATGCCTGTGCCTTTTTTCCGAGCATATACTGGTTGTAGCGCGTGTATTCATTCCGGATAATCTTCACGTCCGAAAAGGCGCGGTTTAACATCTCGAGACTATCCTGGATCTCGTCCATCTTCTCCATCGCGTCGACCATCGCACGCAGATCCTCGTCGGTTAAGGTCTGCAGCGAATCGTTCAGGATCTCGTACACCTTCGTCGGCTTGAACTCCTTTGAGAGCTTCGGCGCGCGCACCTTCACGAGCAGCCGGATAAACTGCTCGTACTGCTCCGCCTTGCGAAACCCGAAAATGTGCTGGTTCACCAGCTTTTTGTACTCGCTCTGGCTCGTCGTGAAAAGGTTTTTCTCTCCAAGCTCCGTTTTTAAATCCCGCTTGTCGTAGGGAATTTTCGTGCTCCCAACCTCTTTGTACAGCCACAGGTCATAGCCGATCCTGCGCCCGTCCAGCAGGACAAAGCCCCAGAAATCCATCGGCTTGCCGCGCTTCGCGCGCTGCCCGATGCCGATCGTGCGGTACTCCCCCGTCTCCTCCTTTTTAAATTCCAGAAAAAGATATCCGGTCGCCTCGTCTCTCCCCTCCTCGCCCAGAAAATAGTACTCCATCCTCCGGTCGCTCGAGCCAAACGGATCAAGCCGGCTCGGCGTACGGTCTCCGTCCAGCACAAAGGGAATAAAGCTCTGCGTCGTGATCGACTTTCCCGAGCCGTTCTGCCCGCGCAAAAGAAGCTTGCCGTCCACAAACGAAAAATCCTCCTCGTCGTACAGCCAGAAATTCACAAACCCGATCCGGTTCATTTTCCAACGATTACTCACGCTTCGTACCTCCCTGTACCTCATCCGGGTAAAACCCGGTCAGTTTCCCGACGGACGGAAGCAGCACGATCCGTTCCCCGTCGGTGCGCAGAAACAGCCAGCTTTTCATGTAATCCGTCACATTTCGCAGCAGCTTCTCGTCGTCCATCTCCCGATATTCCTTGCTCCACACCTGCTCCCACGCGTCCCGGCATGCCCGCACAAGCCCGGCAAACTCCTCCCTCGTGAGAGAAATACACTCGTTTTCCTGCTTCGTCAGCCTGCCGTCGCTCAGATCGCGGCATATCTTTTCACAGACCAGAAGCACGATCTCCGGGAGCATCGCGTCCCTCGGATGCACCAGACCGAAGCTGTCGCCCTCCTCCAGCATGAGAAACGCCGTATTTTTATGAATATCCAGCCGCCCGCCAAGATTTTCCTGTAAATATTTTGCGACCCAGTGCCGCTGGTTTTTCAGATAGAGCGCATCCGCATCCTCATTGCCCTCCCAGAAAAAGGACGGGCAGACCGCAAGCTGGCGGTAGACACGGTTCACACGCAGCGCGCCGCGATCCTCCTGAAATTCCTCAAAGCCAAGCTTTTCAAAGTCCTCCCACGATTCATAGCCCGAGATATCCGTCGGGAAGGTTGCCGCAAAATATTTGGAGTAGCCGGTATTCTCGTATAAAACCTCCTGCCCCGCTTCCAGGCCAAACGCCTCACTGCTTCCCTCGTACACGCGCAGCATCTGTAACCGCTCCATATATTGCAGCACGCGCACGAGCGACTTGCGCTGTGTGAACGACGTCCAGTCGATCTGCATGTATGATTTTAGCTGCGTCTCCACATAGTCGATCAGCTCGGACAAAAGGAACTGCTCCTGCTCCTCCTTATCCTCCAGAAACATGAGGACAACGCATAGAATACAGTAATCCCGGATATCCGCAAATTCCTGGATGCCCATAAAGGCTTCCGCATGCGCCGGGCGCTTTTCCAGCTTTAAAAGATTTTCCGTGTGGATCAGCTTCCACCCGAGCTGCTCTCTGACAAAGCGCTGGAAACGCGGGATATCACGTTTTACCCGGTAATAGCGCTCCTTGTCCGCATCCTTGCAGACCCAGAACTGTTCAAACAGCGTTCGTACTTCGTTCATAATTCGTGCTCTCCATAACTGTTCAGAGCCATGCTCGAAAAGCCTGCGGGGTTTCCGGCATGGCATATCCGTCAAAAAATGTCCAAACATGCAGCCGTTCATGATGCCTGCCTGCAAATCACTCCGTCTCTGAATGGTTTTCAAACTCCAATACATAGGCGGGCATCGTCAGATCTCCGTCCTCACAGCGCAGCACACAGTTTCCTTTCCTGCGGATGAGCTTATATTCCTGCCCATACTCCGTGCGGCCCCTTCTGTCCGAGCTCATATTTGCCTGTGTGATCCATTGCAGGAAAATCGTCCGTGTCGCCTCCGATATCACCTCGCCGATCTCGGAAAAAGCGACCCTTCCGTCCCTGATATAGCGCATGACAATCCCTTTTTGCTGCTCCATGCGTCGCATGTAATTTTCCCGCTGCATCAACTTTTCCAGCGATTTGTCCGAAAAGCCGCGCCTGTCCTTTTTCTCGTGATAGCCGCGCGTGTGCGGCTTTAAGAAAAATGCGGCAGGCGTCTCCTCGTAGATGCTGCGGTTGATCGCGTCCTCCTCCCGCGGCTCGTTCGTCTTCAAATGCCTGATATTCTGGACTCCAAAGACATGCGCACAAAGACGATGCGCCTCGTCTAAATCCCCGCATTTTAAAAACAGCTCGAGAAATTTCCGGTAGTCGTCCTTGCGGCTGATGCCCCAGTTCTGGATCTGCACGATCAGAGCGGCGTTCTGGATGATGCTGCGGATAATATCGTTCGTGATCCGAAGCACCCTGCGGCACTCGCACTCGCGGCCCTGCGCGTCGAGAAACCAGTTTTTCAACGAGTTCCACTTTCCGGCCACATTGTCCCTGATCGACGCTTCCGTTGTCCCGCCGGTCTCCGCCAGTGCGTGCGGGATATCCAGCTCGCCCGCCACGACGCGCGCTAAAATCTCAGACTCGATGAGCGGGACGCGCAGAATCAAAATCTGCTCAATCCGCTTCGCATGATGCTGCAGCTCCTGCACAAACTCGTTCAGATATTTCATAAATTTGT
>CAMTZV010000106.1 GCA_947086625.1 uncultured bacterium
CACCCGCAACTTCTGGCTGACGGCAAAAAACGCTTCGGACACCGCCGTCTGGTCTGTCGCCGGGGCGTCTGCGGCGCAGGAGGCCGCGCGCTTCTCATCGGCAGAGGATGAGAGCGAGCTGACCGCGGGCTTCATGTGGCACACGTTAAAGCGGACGTCAAAGGTGTGCGGCTTAAGCGCCACCGTGACCACCTTCATCCCGAAAGATGTAAACGTTGAGATTATGCACGTAACTGTCCGGAATGATTCTAAGGACATACAGGAGCTGTCCGCTTATGCTGCAATTCCAATCTACGGACGCAGCGCAGACAATATCCGCGACCACCGGAACGTGACCTCAATGCTGCACCGCATCCGGACGAATGAAAACGGCGTCGTCGTTTGTCCGACCATGTCCTTTGACGAGCGGGGCCACCGCACGAACCGCCGCATGTACTACGTGATGGGCTGCACCGGGGACGGCGACGCGCCGACGGACTTTTATCCGACGGTCGAGGATTTTATCGGCGAGGGCGGGACGTTCACGCACCCGCGCGCCGTCTACGAGCAGTTTAACGGCTGCAAGGCGTCCTCCCACGCGGCAGGGCGGGAGGCGATTGGGGCGTTCCGGTTTGCCCCGGTTGTGCTCTCCCCCGGCGAGGAGACGGATTACATCGTCCTTCTCGGCGCACAGGACGACGAAAAAGACATTTTCCGCATTTTTGAGACATATAACAACACAGAGAAGGTGACGGCGGCGCTCTCCGACACGAAGGCGTACTGGCGCGAACAGGTCTGCGTGGATTTCCACACGAAGGAGCCGGCGTTTGACCAGTATCTAAAATGGGTTTGCTTCCAGCCGTTTTTGCGCCGGCTCTTCGGCTGCTCCTTCCTGCCGCACCACGACTACGGGCGCGGAGGCAGGGGATGGCGCGATCTCTGGCAGGACTGCCTCTCGCTCCTTCTGATGGAGCCGCAGCGCGTCGGAACGATGATCGAGAAGAACTTTGGCGGCGTGCGCATCGACGGGACAAACGCGACGATCATCGGAAGCGGGGACGGAAACTTTATCGCGGACCGCAACGGCATCGCGCGCGTGTGGATGGATCACGCCCTCTGGCCGCTCATGACGACGAAGCTCTACATCGACCAGACCGGGGACATCGGGCTTTTGAACCGGCAGGTTTCCTATTTTAAAGATGCAATGGCAATGCGCGGCACGGACACGGACGCGCTCTGGAGTCCGGAGCAGTCAAACAGGCAGCGCACACGCTCAGACGAAATCTACACCGGGACGGTTTTAGAGCATCTGCTCATCCAGCAGCTCACCGCTTTTTATGAGGTGGGCGCGCACAACATTTACCGGCTGCGGGGCGCGGACTGGAACGACGCGCTCGATATGGCGTCCGAAAACGGCGAGAGCGTCGCGTTTACGTGCGCCTACGCCGGGAACCTGCTCACGCTTGCCTCGCTCATCCGTCTGCTCGACAAGCACTCCGGGACGCACACGGCCGAGCTGCTAAAAGAGATCACGATCCTTTTGGAGCGCGACGCGGAGGCGTTCGACGATATCGGCAAAAAGCAGCGCATTCTCGCAGACTACACGAACCGCTGCCGGCACACGGTAGACGGCAGGCGGGTGAATCTCTCGCTCTCCGTCCTCGCCGTCAACCTCATCCAGAAGGCGAACTGGCTCATGCAGCACGTGCGGGCGCAGGAATGGATTGACGGCCCGGAGGGCGAAGGATGGTTTAACAGCTATTACGACGACCACGGGCGCGCCGTCGAGGGCATCTTCGACGATCAGGTGCGCATGATGCTGACCGGTCAGGTGTTCGCGATCATGAGCGGCGTGGCGGAGGATGCGCAGATCGAAAAGATCACAAAAAGCGCCGACCGCTACCTCTACAAACAGGCGATCGGCGGTTACCGCCTGAACACCGATTTTCAGGAGTTAAAGCTCGACATGGGGCGCATGTTCGGCTTTGCCTACGGCGAGAAAGAAAACGGCGCCGTCTTCTCCCACATGACGGTCATGTACGCCAACGCGCTCTACCGCAGAGGCTTTGCAAGGGAGGGCTGGAAGGCGCTAAAGACGCTCGCCGACACCGCGCTCGACTTTGACACGAGCCATATTTATCCCGGCATCCCCGAATATTTCCGCGCGGACGGGCGCGGCATGTACCACTACCTGACCGGCGCGGCGAGCTGGTATATGATGACGATGATTACCGAGGTGTTCGGCGTGCGCGGGGAGGCGGGCGACCTCGTCCTCTACCCGAAGCTGCTGGCGTCCCAGTTTGACGCGAAGGGCGTGGCGTCCGTCAGTGTGCCCTTTGCCGGAAAGAGCTTTACCGTCATCTACAAAAACAAAAACGGCGGCGATTTCGGCTCCTACGCGATCGGCTCCGCCGCCTGCGACGGACACGAGCTTGCGGTTACCGAGGACGCCTGCGTCATCCTTCCCCGGCATAAGCTGGAGGCGCTCTCAGACGACGCGCACCAGATCATCGTCGAGCTTGTATAGCAGGCGGCTTAAAACAGAAAAGAAAGGACAGATAACCTATGAGATACGGATATTTTGACGACGAGCGCCGCGAGTACGTGATCGAGCGGCCCGACACCCCGGCCCCGTGGGTAAACTACCTCGGCTCCCCGGAATACGGCGCGATCATCTCCAACAACGCGGGCGGCTATAGCTTTGCGAAATCCGGCGCAAACGGGCGGATTCTCCGCTACATCTTCAACAGCTTCGACCAGCCCGGGCGCTACCTCTACATCCGCGACAACGAGACCGGAGATTACTGGTCGGCGTCGTGGCAGCCGGTCGGAAAGCCGCTCGATAAATACAAAAGCGAGTGCCGCCACGGCATGGGCTACACCTCGATGCGCGCCGATTACGAGGAAATCCGCTCGGAGGCGAGCTATTACGTCCCCGCCGGGAAATGCCACGAGGTATGGGCGCTCTCCGTGACCAACCGCTCGGCGCGCGAAAGAAGCCTCACCCTTACCGGCTACGCCGAATTTACAAACCACAGCAACTACGAGCAGGATCAGGTGAATTTGCAGTATTCCCTCTTTATCACGCGGACGCGGTTCGAGAAAAACCGGATCATCCAGCAGATTCACGGAAACCTTGACGCGCTGGCGGAGAATGAGCAGGTCGACGAGAAAAACGTGACGGAGCGCTTTTTTTGCCTTACCGGCGCTCCCGTCTCCTCCTATTGCGGGGAAAAAGCGCATTTTCTCGGGAGCTACCGCGGCTACCGCAACCCGCAGGGCGTAGCGTCCGGCGACCTCGGAAACGTGACGAGCTACAACGAAAATTCCTGCGGCGCGCTCTCCTGCGCGCTCACGCTTGCGCCCGGCGAGACGAAGACCGTCGTCTTTTTGCTTGGGCTTGGCGGCGCGGACGGATCCGCCGCGCTGGCTGACGCCTATGAGGCAGACCCGGCAGAGACGGTACGGCGCGAGCTGCAGGCATTAAAGGACGACTGGTACGAAAAATTCGACCACTTAAAGGTAAAGACCCCGAACGGCATCTTCAACACGATGCTCAACACGTGGAACGCCTACAACTGCTTTATGACCTTTATCTGGTCGCGCGCCGCCTCGTTCATCTACTGCGGCCTGCGCAACGGCTACGGCTACCGGGATACGGTGCAGGACATTCAGGGGATCATCCACCTCGCGCCGGAGCTGGCGGCCGAGAAAATCCGCTTCATGCTCTCCGCGCAGACGTGCAGCGGCGGCGGGCTCCCGCTCGTCAAATTCACGCACAGCCCGGGGCACGAGGACACGCCCGACGACGCCTCCTACCGGCAGGAGACCGGGCATCCCGCCTACCGTGCGGACGACGCGCTCTGGCTGTTCCCGACCGTGTACAAATATATCGCGGAGACCGGGAACCTCGCGTTTCTGGACGAGGTGATACCATTTGCGGATAAAGAGAGCGCCACCGTCTACGAGCACTTAAAGCGCGCCGTGGCCTTTTCCCTCGCGCATCTTGGCCCTCACGGGATGCCCGCCGGGCTCTACGCGGACTGGAACGACTGCCTGCGCCTCGGGGCAGACGGCGAATCCTCGTTTGTCGCCATGCAGTTTTACTATGCGATGAGCGTCCTGCGCCAGTTCGCCGTGCACAAAAACGACGACGCCTACGCGAAGGAGCTGGAGGGAAAGCAGGCCAGCCTGTACACGACCATTCAAAACCTGTGCTGGGACAACGACCGCTTCATCCGCGGCTACACCGAAGGCGGCGCGCGCATCGGTGCGGCATCGGACCCGGAGGCAAACCTGTGGCTGAACCCGCAGAGCTGGGCCGTCATCAGCTCCCTTGCGAGCGACGCACAGGCAGACCTCGCGCTCACAAACGTCTACGAGCGGTTAAACACCGCCTACGGCGCAGTCCTGATGGATCCGCCCTACCACGCGCACGCCTTTGACGGCGCGCTCGCGGTCATCTACAATCAGGGTACGAAAGAAAACTCCGGTATCTTCTCACAGTCGCAGGGCTGGCTGCTTTTAGCCGAAGCGCTGCGCGGCCACGGCGAACGCGCCTTTACCTACTTTATGGAAAACGCGCCCGCCGCGTGGAACGGCAAGGCCGAGCTGCGCCGCCTCGAGCCCTACTGCTACGGCCAGTTCACGGAAGGCTCCGCCAGCGAGCATCCGGGGCGCTCCCACGTCCACTGGCTGACCGGAACCGCCTCCACAATGATGGTCGGCTGTATCGAGGGCATTTTGGGGCTGCGGCCCGATCTGGACGGCATCACGATCGCGCCCTCGATCCCGAAGGACTGGACGCAGATGGAAATCGAGAAGGACTTCCGCGGAAAGCGGCTACACATCGTCATCGAAAACCCGGACGGGCGCGAGAGCGGCTGCAAGCGCTTAACGCTAAACGGCAAAGCGCTCGACGGCAGCCACATCCCCGCCGCGCTGCTCGCCGAGGAGAATGAAATCTGTGTGACGCTTTGACGCGACTATAAAAGGGACACCGCTTCGCGCGATGTCCCTTCTTTGTACCTATTCATCAAACAAATCCGCATGCGTTCCCGTTCGGTCTAAGTACAGGTCGTTCCCTTCAACTTCGTAAATCAATAGCCAATCCGGCGCAATATGGCACTCTCTGCGCCCCTTATAGTTTCCCTTCAAATCATGATCCTGATTCTTAACCGGCAAAGCCGACGGAATCGCTAACGTGTTTACAACTGCCTTTAGCTGACTCATATCAAGGCCGCGTTTCATACACTTTTTATAGTCTTTTTTAAATCGTCCGGAATAAATGACATTTAACATGCTTATTCCTCCAGACTTGCCCACAAATCGTCCAGATTGTCAAAGCGCTTTCCTGTCCCTGTCCGTTTCATCTCGTCCACTTCCGCGAACGCCTCCAACGTCTCTTTGTTTGGCTTTACATCTTCTCCTTCGATGATGCCCTGTAAATATGCGACTACATAGCCGATTTTATATTCCGGCACAACATCCAACAGCTGATATATTTTTTCCCTGTCACTCATGAGCGGTTTCCTTCCTTCCTGGTCATTCTTATATTGTATGCAAAATTTTATGAACCATCATCTATGGAAAATCATTTCATCTCCTCTACTCCACCTGCTCCGCCGTCTGCCCTTCCCCGCCCTCGATGTTCCAGCGCACCGTGTGGTTTAAGTCCCGGTATTTTTTCGGCGTGATGCCGACAAGCTCCCGAAACTGCTGAATAAAATGGCTCTGGGACGAAAACGACAGCCGGTTTGCGATATCGATCATCGAATACTCACTGTATTGCAGCAGGTTTTTCGCAATTTCCATCTTCTGGCGGCGGATGTAGGCGCTGACCGAGTCGCCGGTCTCCTTCTTAAACAGCCGCGACAGATAGCTCGCCGACACACCGAGCTCGTCCGCCAGATCTTCAACCGTGATGCGCTCCTTGATGTGCGCATAAATGTATTCCTTGCAGACGCTGATGTGCCTCGAATTTGTATCGCTGCGGCAGAGCCTGCGCATTTTCTCCGTATAATCCAGCACCATCTCGTCGTGAAGCGTCCGCACGCCCTGCACCGTATGGATATCGTCCAGCCGCTGGATATAGAAATCGCTCATCCGGAACGCCTGCTCCAGTTCCATGCCCTTCTGCTTGC
>CAMTZV010000107.1 GCA_947086625.1 uncultured bacterium
ATATCTGCTGATCGGTGTCTGGCAGACGATGGGATGGGGGACGATCATCTATCTGGCGGCGATCACGAGCGTCAGTCCCGATTTGTACGAGGCGGCGCGTGTGGACGGAGCCGGGCGCTGGATGCAGTGCTGGCACGTGACGCTGCCGTGCATCCGAAGCACGATCGTGACGCTGCTCATCATGAACCTGGGCAAGCTGATGCAGGGTTCCTTCGAGCGTATCTACGCACTGATGAATCCGAAGGCAAACGAGTACACGACGATGATTCCGGTGCTTGTTTACAGATGGGGTATTGAGAGCGGCAAATTCAGCGACGCGACTGCGCTTGGCCTGTTCCAGTCAATCATCGGGCTGATCCTCGTTCTGGCATCAGATTTTATCTCAAAACGTCTCGGCGAAGACGGTTTGATAAAAGGAGGGCAGGAAAATGAGTACAAATAATGCAATCGTAGAAAATAAAAGAGCATGGACTCCTGCACGCATCCGCAATCTGATCATCGATATTGTGATCTGGGCGATCATCGCGGTGGTGTCGCTGATGTGCCTGCTTCCGTTCATCCATGTGTTCTCAAAGTCGATCAGTGAGGAGGCGTACGTGGTAGCAAACAAGGTTGTGCTCCTCCCGAAGGGCTTTTCCATGAACGCATACCAGAAGATTTTTGCGGACGCGTCGATCATGCGCTCCATGTACGTGACGGTCGTCGTAACGGTTTCGTTTACGGTCATCGGAATGTTTTTAACGGTCTGCGCCGCATACGTGTTAAGCCGCAAGGATTTTAAGGGCCGCAAGCTTTTGACCTTCCTTATTATGGTGACGATGTACTTCACGGCGGGCACGATCCCGGAGTACATCCTCATGAGCAACCTGAAGATGCTCGATACCTGGTGGTGCCTGATCCTGCCGCTGTGCTTTGCGCCGTACAACCTCTTGATCATGAAGAACAATTTCCAGAACAATATCTCGGAAAGCCTGATCGAGTCGGCGTTCATCGACGGGGCGAACCACTTTACGATACTGGCAAGGATCGTCGTTCCGCTCTCAAAGCCGATTCTGGCGACGATCGCGCTGTTTTACGCAGTCGGCCGCTGGAATGCATATCAGGACGCTTTGTACTATATCAAGCAGAACACGAGCCTGCGCCCGCTGCAGCTCAAGCTTTACAATCTGGTCGTGGCGGCAAGCGAGTCATTTCAGGCGGAGGGCGGCAACGTCGGCGTGCTGACGAACCCCGAGGTGTTAAAGGCGGCCTGCGTTATCTTCGCGACGATACCGATTGTCATCGTCTATCCGTTCCTGCAGAAATACTTTGTGCAGGGCACGATGGTCGGAGCAGTCAAAGAGTAACCCGGGAACGGGTACGAATGGTTTTCTGGTAAAACCAGAGTTTTTATAAAAAATACTTTCAGGAGGGTATGAGATGAAAAACAAAACTTTCAAGAAACTGGTGTCGTGCGTTTTAGTCGCTACGATGGCTGCTTCCATGGCAGTCGGCTGCGGCTCCAAGGACGAGACACCCACGGATGACACAGGGACGGATGCGCCCACGGACGAGGGCAAGGACGATGCGAAAGAGCCTGCGGACGACGCACAGGAGCCGGCAGAAGACGGCGGCGCTTACACCGACTATTCACAGGGCTTCCCTGAGACCGTGACGATCCAGATCCCGGTTTACGACCGTGCATTTGAGGGCTGGGATGTGACGAACAACTACTACACCCAGTGGATTCAGAAGGAGTTCGGCGACAAGTACAACGTAAACGTAGAGTACGTTGCCATCAACCGCACGAACGAGGTTCAGGACTACATGCAGCTCATCGCAGCGCAGAACGCGCCGAGCATCATCATGCACTACGATATGCCGCAGGCGGTAAACTACTACGGCGAGGGCGCAATGCAGACGCTTGACCTGGACGAGATCGCATACTATGCGCCGACCTACTATGAGAAGATGGCCGACACGATCGCAAAGTACGGCTCACTTGACGGCGAGAACGTATTCTTCTTCGCAGAGCGCCAGGCGATCTACTACAACTGGGTAACGTTAATCCGTCAGGACTGGCTGGATCAGGTTGGTGCTGACATGCCCACAAACCTCGACGAGTTAAACGAGGTGGCAAGAAAGTGGAAAGAGGCAGGACTTGGCACACTCGGCGGCGAGCAGCACGTGGCATCCTTCACGATGGAGTATCCGTTCTTCAACGAGGACATCTCGGATGAGGAGTATGCGCTCTACCTTGACTTGAACGTAGCGCCCCTGACCTGGGAGCCTACCAAGCAGTATTTAAAGAACCTGAACATGCAGTACAACGAGGGCATCATGGATCCCGAGTATTATCTGAACCCCGACGACGCTTCCAGAAAGGCTGACTTCGTATCCGGCAATGCGGGAACCTACGCGTTCTACATCAACAGCTCCACCGATGCGATCTCCTCTCTGCTGGCGAACGACCCGGATGCAAAGGTAGCGTGCCTGCAGGTCGGCGGTAACTCCGTAACCGGAAACAACTACTACTATGAGTATCCGCCTTACGGTATGATTATGGGTATCAACTCGACCGCAACCGACGAGCAGCGTGCAGCCGTATGGATGTTCCTCGACTGGATGATCCAGAAGGATAATCTGTTCTTCTTACAGAACGGTGTTGAGGGTGAGAACTACACATTAAACGAGAACGGCGTTGCAATCCAGAATTCTGATTTCAGCGGCGAGTCCAAGCTCTCACAGAACAACAACAAGGATTACTGGTGTCTGGTACAGGAGGTTGTAACCTACGATACCGAGGAGGGAACCTACCAGTACAATCTGACCAACCTTGCGCCCAACGGCTATGAGTACATCATCGAGGACGCATACAAGGGCGCGACCGACAATGCGGATTACGGCATCATCACTCCGATTTTCACAAAGGCAGTTGAGGCGACGAACGAGTATTCGGGCGATCTGAACGCTTTGTGGCAGGAGGCAGAGGCAGATCTTGGAACGTGCAAGCCGGAAGAGTTTGACGCGAAGTACGAGGAGTACTGCCAGCAGTATCTGGATGCAGGATATCAGGCAATTCTGGACGAGAAGCAGTCCTATATTGACGAGGGAAGTTTCATCCTGTAAAATATTGTTAAAAGTTCAGCCATCACATGCCGGGTGTGCGAGCCGTGCGGGCTGAACAGTTCAACGAAATAAGTAATACCTTGAACGGGCTGCTGCTTTGTGCAGCAGCCCATATTTTTAAGTATTGAGAGGAAAATGTGACATGGCGGGATTAGACTATAACAAAGCGGAAATCGAGGAAGCGATCGATAAAATCGTTGCGCGCACGATGCGCATGGATATGCCCTGGGACTGGCCCTGCGGCGTGGCGTACTACGGAATCAGCAAGGCATATGAAGTGACAAAAAACGAAAAATACTTAAACCTGATGAAAGAGCGGGTTGATGAATATAGAGAGCTTGGCATCCCCTACGGGACGGTAAATATCTGCGCGATGGGGCACTGCTGCATCACCTTGTTTGAGGCGACCGGGGACGAGTGCTACTGGGATATCGTGATGGATAAGGTAAAATATCTGCGCACGGAGGCGCTGCGCTTCGGGGACAGTGTCCTGCAGCACACCGTATCCGCGAAAAATGATTTTCCGGAGCAGGCGTGGGCGGATACCCTGTTTATGGCGGCCTATTTCCTGCTGCGCGTCGGTGTGAAATTGAACGATGCCGCGCTGATCGACGATGCGTTAAACCAGTATTACTGGCACATCAAATATCTGCAGGATCCGGATACCGGCCTGTGGTACCACGGCTACAATAATATCAACAAAGATCACATGTCGGGCTTTTACTGGGGCAGGGCAAACGCGTGGGCGGCCTATACGATGTCGCAGGTAAATTCGGTTTTGCCGGAGTGCTATTTATATCCGAAATTTATGGATATCGCAGGCTCTTTAAATGAGCAGCTCGCCACGATAAAGACACTTCAGACCGAAAACGGCCTGTGGCGCACGATTTTAGACGACCCCGACTCCTACGAGGAGGTGTCGGCAAGCGCGGGTATTGCGGCAGCGATGCTCTCAAAGGGCAATCCGTTACATATCAAATATATCAACAAGTCGATTCAGGGTCTGCTTGCGCAGATTTCGCCGGACGGGCGCGTGATGAATGTCTCCGGCGGCACTGCGGTCATGAAGGACCGCGACGGCTATCGGAATATTTCCCGGGACTGGATTCAGGGCTGGGGACAGGGACTTGCACTCGCGTTTTTCGCCGGTGTGCTTGATTACGAGAATACAAGGAGCGACGGGGCACTGTAATGAACTATACGTTTGGAATTGACGCGGCGGGCGGGGAGCGTGTGCCCGCCGCATTTCTTTATGATACAAAGGGGGCGCACTCCTTTGGCTTTCTGACCGAGGAAAACCGGAACGGGCAGCCGCAGCTTCGTATTGCGGAGCTAAACGACGGGTTTGCACCCGTGTACTGGGCAAAGGATTTTATACATACAAATGTCAAAGAGGACGCGCACGGCTGCTATGTGGATTGGGACGGCGAGGGAGCGCTTCCGCTGACGTTTGTGTGCGATGTGCCGCGTGAGGGTAATTATGCGGTTGAGGTGACGCTCTATGCCGGGGAGGATGCGCAGGCGCTTTTGTTTCTCGGGCGCAGGAGACTTGCGGTGCGCGTCGCGCTTGCGGCGGGCGAGACGTGGAGCGGGCGGTTTTTGACAAATATCTGCCCGATCATTCCGCGGGGGTATGAGATGCCGATGGAGGATCTGACGCTCGACGTGACGGTGGTCGGCGTGGGCGTGCATTTCAACCGGATAGAGGTGACGCCGTGGGAGGGCCCGACGATCTATATCGCAGGTGACTCGACCGTGACCGACCAGAGCGCGGATTATCCGTATCTGCCGGGCAGCAGCTACTGCGGCTGGGGACAGATGCTCTCGGCTTACGTCGGGCGGCGCTTTCCGGTGTCCAACCATGCGCACTCGGGGCTGACAACCGAGAGCTTCCGGGAGGAAGGGCATTACGCGATTCTCTACGAGCGCATAAAGCCGGGCGACATCTGTCTGATTCAGTTTGGCCACAACGATCAGAAGCTCATGCATCTTCTGGCGGAGGGCGGCTACAGGGACAACCTCATCCGCTATCTGACGGGACTGCTGGAAAAGGGCGCAAGGCCGATGCTCGTGACGCCGCTTGCGCGCAACAGCTGGATGGGCGGCAGCGGCGCGTACAATGATCTGCTCGCGGACTATGCGCGGGTGTGTCGGGAGGTCGGTGCGGTTTTTCGGATTCCGGTGCTCGATTTGCATGAAAAGAGTATGGCGTTTGTAAAGCGCGAGGGCCGGGAGGCCGCAAAGCGCTATTTCTTCCCTTCCGATTACACGCACAGCAACGACTACGGCGCATATCTGTTTGCGGGCTTTGTCTATGAGGAGCTGGCGAGGGAAAAGGTGCTGGAAAAAACGGTGCATTTCGCAGGGGAGTCCGACCGGGAGGCGTCCGGTCAGGGATCGCGTGACGGGGCAGACGAAAAGGGCCGGCAGCAGAGCTGGGAGCCGCCGCAGGTGCTTCCGGTGCTTTGTGTGCCGGAGGAATACGCGCAGCTTAAAAACCCTGCCGATGAGCATTTGTTTGAGGATCTGGAGCGCCCGCAGGACGTCCTGAACCGTGCGGAGGCGCTTAGCTTTGTCGTGGAGACTTTGCACTTTTTTCCGACAAACGTATACAACGATATGTTCACGGATGTGATCGGACACGAGACGTACGCGGGGGCGGTGGAATGCGCGTGGCAGAACGGACTCATCCCGCAGGAGCTGATCGAGAACAATACGCTCCAGCCGACGCGCGAGGTGGACGGGAATACGTTTCTGCGCATCCTTTTAAACGGCTACGCCACCAGGAAGGATCTGCCGGCAGGCGGCGATGTGGAGAATGCGCAGGCGCTCGGCATCCTGCCGGAGCACTTTGTGCCGGGCGAGCCACTGACGCGGCGGGCGGCGGCAGACATGTGCAGGAAAATTATGATTTAAGTTCAGCCATCGGCTGTAAGATGGGCGAATCATGCTTGCATGAATGAGCACGTC
>CAMTZV010000108.1 GCA_947086625.1 uncultured bacterium
CGCGGCGCTGATCGTTTCCGCGCCCGATGCGCCGATGAGCACGGCGGTATCACCCTGCTTTGCCTGCGGGATAGCGCTCACGTCCGCGAGCAGCTGATCCATGCAGATGCGCCCGATGATCGGCGCCCGCTGCCCGCGGATTAACACCTCGCCGCCGCCCGCGGAAAGCTCCCGCGGCACGCCGTCCGCGTAGCCGACGGCAATCGTCGCCACCGCCATATCATGCGCGGCGGTAAAGCCGATCCCGTAGCCCGCCGACTCCCCCGCGCCAAGGGTGCGCACCGACGCGACCCGCGCCTTGAGCGAGAGGACGGGGCGAAGCACATCGCTCCACGCGTCCGTGTCCGCCCCGGTGCTAAGTACCCCGTAGAGCGCGATGCCCACCCGCGCAAAATCGCCCGCGAGCTGCGGATAATTGAGCACGCCGTAGCTCGCCTGCATGTGGATATCCGGCAGTGCAAGCCCTCGCTTTTCAAGCGCCGCAAGCAGCCCCTCAAACGCGTTCACCTGCTTTTTCACATAGATGCGCTCGGCAGAGCTTTCCCCGTCGGACGTCGCCAGATGCGTATAGATCCCGTCCACCTGCAGTCTCTTATCTTCCATGAGCGCCGCCACCGTTTCCACATCCCGCGCGGGGATGCCAAGCCGATGCATCCCGCTGTCCACACCGATGTGTACGTGCAGGCGCCGTCCGTACTCTAAAAGTGTTTTCGCATAGGCCGTATCCACGACGCTCTGCGTCAGACGATAGCGCTTTAAAAGCCCAAGCTGCGCCGGATGCGTGTAGCCGAGCACCAGTATTTCGCCGCGCACGCCGCCCTTTCGAAGCGCTGCGCCCTCCGGCGCGCTTGCCACGCAAAAGGCGCTGACTCCCAGACGGTTTAACTCCCTTGCCACAAATAGCGCGCCATGCCCGTAGGCATTCGCCTTCACCGCAGGCATCAGCTCACAGCTCTTCGGCAGGCACGACTGCAAAAACGACACGTTTGACGCCAGCGCCCTGCGGTCAAGCTCGATCCACGCCCGGGATTTCTGCGCCGCGCTGCCCGCCCGTTTCGGGCGGATACACACGAGCAGCCACGCCGCCGCAAACGAGCCAAGCGCCACCGCCCCGTAGTGGAGCAGCGAATTTTCCACAAGCAGCTTTTCCAGCTTCACCGCCCCCGCAAAGCCCCGCACGAGCACGATAAACAGCGGATGCAGGATGTACACCCACGCGCTCATTTTCCGCACCCGCTTCGACACCGCCGCCTGCCAGTCCAAAAGCAGCCGGTATCCGAAGATCATGACCGGGATCAGACACACGTACATGCTGTCGTGACGCTGGAAATTTCCCGCGCGCAGCACAAAGCCCTCCGCAGTCATGCCGGCAAACGACAGCACCGCCGCCACCGCCGTTACGGCAGTCGGAAGCTTCCCTGTCCACAGCCGCATCCACACGCCGAGCACGAGAAACAGCGGCGCGAAAAACAGCCCGTTTCTCGTATAGCCGCAGAACGAGAAAATCCCTTCGTAAAAGCCTTTCAGCACCGGAGCCAGCCCGTAATAGCTGTCGCCGCACAGCCCGACGACGTACAGCAGCGCGCTTACCGCCGTGACTCCCGGCAGCCGCAGCATACGCCCGAGCGCAAAGACGATGACCGTGCCAAGCATACACGCCGGAAAATACCACAGATGATAAAACGTGCCGTCAAAAAAGAAAAGCCGCAGCACGTCGCCCACGCCGAGGTTTTTGTAATGCCCCGCATAGATGCCGACCGGCACATACAAAGCGATCGCAGCGCCGTAGAGCGCGCCCGTCTTTTTCAGATAGTCGAGCAGCCGTCTGCTGGCATGCGCGCGGTCGATAAAAAACTCGGATACGACAAACTGTCCGGTCACCATGAAGAAAAACGGGACCGCCACGCGCGCCAGGATGCGCGTCAGAAAAAAGTCCGCGTCCGCGCTGACGGAGGTAAGCGGCGAGGTGTGGATCGCGATGACAAGCAGCGCCGCGATGAGCCGGAACGCGTCCAGCCCGCCGTTTTTTGATCTCGTGTTCACGCCCCGCGCCCCCTTTCCGGCATCCTGTAAGCGGTATATTCCTCCAGCGTAAGCCCCGCGTCGGTCAGGATGCGCGCGTGCGGCGTCCCGATATAGCGGAAATGCCACGGCTCATGACCGATGCCCGTCACAGCCTCCTTTCCCCCGGGGTAGCGCTCGATAAACCCGTAGTCCGGCGCGCACTCCCGGAATGTCCCGCAGATGCCGTCATACGGAAAGTCCGGCCGGATAAAATCGATCGTCTCCTTTTTCAGCCCAAGATCGATCGCGAGCCCGCTCTCATGCTCGCTGTGGCCGGGAAGCGCCACGTAGGTTTTCGTAAACTCCATCCCGTTTTCCCGCAGTGATTCGTCCCAGATGCGCCTCTGCTCCTCGCCGGAGCGCCAGCCGCTCACCGGCACGATCCTGTTCCAGCCGTCGATGCGCTCCATCAAAAGCTCCAGCGCATACGCCGCCTGCCGCTCTAAGAGGACACCTGTCCCGCCCACAGGCACAAGCTGTTCCCGCTCGCCCGGCACATGCGCCACCGGCGCGCTCTCCCGGTTAATCAACATCAGATAATCCCTCATGCTCATCCCTCCAGTGCCTGTCCGATGATGCGCGTAAGCAGCTCCGGAAACGAAATTCCCGCCGCCTTCATCATGCCCGGATAACGGCTGTGCGCAGTGAAGCCGGGAATCGTGTTGACCTCGTTGAACACAAGCTCGCCCTCCCCGGTCAGAAACAGGTCGACCCGCGCGAAGCCGCTGCACCCGAGGGCGCGGTAAATGCGCTTTGCCGTCTCCTTCACCTGCGCGGCCTGCTCCTCGCTGATACGCGCGGGGACGTGGATCTCGGACGTCTGGAGCGTATATTTTTCCGTGAAATCAAAAAATCCGCCCGAGAGCTCGATCTCGTCCACCTCCCCGGTGATCAGCTCCTCCGTTCCAAGCACCGCGCAGCCGACCTCAAAGCCCTCGATCTCCTCCTCGATGAGCACCTCGTCGTCGTAAAATGCCGCCTGCGCCAGCGCTTCCCGCAGGCCGTCCATACTGCACACCCGGCTGATGCCGTAGGACGAGCCGGCCTTGACCGGCTTGACATACACCGGAAATCCCAGCTCTCTTGCAAACGCAACCGCCTGCTCCTCGTCCGTCACGGTATTTAACACAAATGACTTCGGCACCCGCACACCGGAAAGCGCCGCCAGCCGATGCGCCCGGTCCTTGTCCATGCACAGCGCGGACGCCAGAATGCCGCAGCCCGCCAGCGGAATACCGGAGAGCGCCACCGCGCCCTGCACGGTCCCGTCCTCGCCGTTTCTCCCGTGCAGGATCGGGAGCACCACGTCGACGCAGACCGTCTCCACGCCTGATGCGCCAAGCACCCACAGCCCGTGTACCCTGCGGTTGGGCGCGATCACCGCGGGCGTGCAGTCCGCCTCCCGCCAGGTATCGTTCTCGATGCGCGAAACCTCTCCGGTATAGTAAAACCACTCCCCCTCCCGGCTGATGCCGACCGAAATGACCGCAAAGCGCGCCGGGTCAAGCGCGCGGATGACCGCCGACGCGGACTGCAGGGACACACTGTACTCCGACGAGCAGCCCCCGAAAATGACCGCTACCTTTATCTTTTTGCTCTTACTCATGTTTCTTCCTCCTTCTTCTTTCGCGCAACCGTTCAGCCCTCGGCTTCACGGTTGCTCTTTCGCGGCATTCCTGCGCGATCGGGCGGATGATGCTTTCCCCGCATAAAAAAACACCCTGTCCCGATACGTCTATCGTATCAGAACAGCGTGCTCTGTGTTTTCGCTCTTTCTATCCGATTTCCTGCGATTTTCTTTCCTGTTTCTTACGTTTTTCTTACATTAAGAGCCAGAAGAGCCGGGATCCGTCTCTCAAACGTCCCCGCCCGTTTCCCCGTCCGGCAAAAACACCGTAAACGTGACGCATTCGTCGGCGCTGCCGGCTTCTATCCTCCCGCCGTGCAGCTCCACGATCTCCTTTGCGATGGCAAGCCCAAGCCCTGCCCCGCCGGTGGAGGAGCCTCGCGCATGATCCAGCCTGAAAAACCGCTCAAAGAGGTGCGCGAGCTTCTCCGGCGGAATCGTTTTTCCGTGGTTTTTGATGACAAGCAGCGCCCCGCCGTCCGCACGTGTGAGCGTTAGTCCGATCTCCGTGTCCCGGTAGCTGTAATTGATCGCGTTTCGGATCAGATTGTCAAACACCCGCTCAAGCTTGTCGCGGTCACAGACAACACCGATCCCGGGCGTAACCTCCAGCCTCCAGCGCAGCTCCTTTTCCATCATCACCGGAACAAACTCGCTCGCGATCTGCTCCGCCATCATGCTCAGGTTTGTCTGCTCCTTCTCGAGCGCCAGATCCGTGAGGCTAAAGCGCGTGATATCAAAAAATTCGTTGAGCAGCTCTTCTAAGCGCAGCGCCTTCTCCAGCGCAATCCCGGTGTAGCGCGCCCGCACCTCCTGCGAGATCTGCGGCTCGTCACTCAAAAGGTTCAGGTACCCGATCACGCTTGTGAGGGGCGTCTTCAGGTCATGCGCCAGATAGACGATCAGATCATTTTTCCGCTGCTCCGCCTCCCGCGCAGCCCGCGCATTCAAAAGCGCCTGCTCCCTGGCCCGGTTCAGCTCGTTTTGCGCCGCCGCGATCTCCGGGGAGAGCTCGATGGGTGTATCCTGCGGATGGGAAAGGCTCATCGCCGCCTCCACAACCTCGTCCAGATAGTCCAGCGGCTTACGGATCGCCCGATAGGTAAACGCAAAAATGCCCCCCAGCATCACAAGAATGATGATGTAGGGCGAGGAATACTGCAATGCCTTCAACACATAGTACAGGCGGCTGTTCACTTCCCAGATAAAAAAATGCGCACAGAAATACCATGCCCCGAAAAAGCCTCCGGTCAGCAGCGCAAACAGTCCGATCAGCGAGACGAACAGCTGCATAAAAATATTCCGCGAAATTCTTGAATACTCTCTTGATTTTCCTCTGTTATTCAACGGTATACCCCACTCCCCACACGGTTTTTACATATTTTGGCTTTCTGGCAGGCTCGCCCATCTTTTCGCGGAGCCTTGCGATATGCGCCATCACCGTATTGTTGTTGTCCAGATACTTCTCGCCCCAGACCGCCTCGAAGAGCTCCTCCGAGGCGACCACGCTGCCGCGCCGCTCGCACAGATACCACAGAATGGAAAATTCCAGCGGCGTCAGCGCCAGCTCCTTCCCGTTCAGCGTGCACTTGTGGCTGCTTTTTGCGATGAAAAGCCCCCGGATACTGATCTCGTCGGTTTCCGCCTCCCGCGCCTGCGCGTCCGCGTTGTTGTAGCGCGTATAGCGGCGCAGCTGCGTCTTCACCCGCGCGAGCAGCTCCAGCGGGTTAAAGGGCTTTGTGACGTAGTCGTCCGCCCCGAGCGTCAGCCCGGTAATCTTGTCGATGTCCTCCACCCTTGCGGTCAGCATGATGATCGGATAAAAATGGCGCTCACGGATCTTCCGGCAGAGCGCGAACCCGTCCATATCCGGCAGCATCACGTCCAGAATCGCAAGGCTTAGCGCCTCGCTCTGTGCGCATGCGAGCGCCTCTGTGGCATTATAAAATTTGTATACCTCGTAGCCGTCGTTTTTGAGATAGACCTCCACCAGATCCGCGATGGCGGTCTCGTCGTCCACGACCATAATCTTTTCTTTCACAGAAAGCCCCCTTCTCATATGTAGACACACAGCCGATGCGTCTGCCGCTCCCGCAGACACCTTTTTCTTCACCTGCCTCATTTTCCGGGCGTCCCTATTATAGCATTTCAGACAGTGAAAGTCATCTTACGATTTTCTTACATTCCGCCCGCTTTCTGTCAGTTTTTGTATTTTATAAAACTTTTAGATTTTCGTCACACGCGGTTCATAATTTGTTCCTATACTGAAATTGTTCAAGACAAGGAGTCGTAAGCTTCCACGGAATCCGGGTCGGCTCCGACAAAAAACAACAGGGCTTTGCGCGCACGCGAAGTCCTTTTCTGATGCATTTCTTTACATTCCCATG
>CAMTZV010000109.1 GCA_947086625.1 uncultured bacterium
GCCATATACCGATGAGCATGGAGGATTGGGCAAAACGGCTGGATGGCTTTCTTGAGTTTAATGGTACGGAAATATTGACCGGCCCGGGAAAGATAAGTGCAGAACAAGCCAAATTATATGCTGAAACTCAATTTGAAAAATATCGTATTATTCAAGATAAACTTTTTATGTCCGATTACGATAAATTTATGTTAAAGCTCGAGGAGCAGACAAAGAGCCTGCCAGGTTCCGCAGATATCTGATGCGCATCTTTCTCTGATTGAACAGGAAAAGGATGTGTGGGGGAAAGGCGGCAATCAACAAAAAACATGCGGAAGTCTGCTACATAAAAAAGTGTGTAAGGGAAAATTCAGAGATAGCTGGAGAAAATGGATGTCGGGGTTCATCGCAGTGGGTGGTGAGCTCCTTTTTTTGTGTTTTGAATGCTGCTTATGGAAGTGCGGCTGGCTTCACTGTTATGGAAAATTTCATTACTGGCAAGCTAATTCTTGCATAAATGATGTACAAGTGATATAATGTGTACATTATATAATGTAAAGGAGAAATGAAAAATGAAACAAGGCAAAAAAATAACATCCCTGATCGCACTGATTCTCTGTGCAGTGCTCGCCATCTCGGGTCTGTGCGTGGAAACGGCATACGCGGCCAACAAAAAGATGTCGTTAAAGGTGGGCTTTAAAGGGAAAACGGTCAATCTGATTAAGGATATCAATGATGAGTATGATCGCTATGAACTTTCGGTCGCGTCCGTGCAGAAAAAGTGGGGCAAGCCAAAAACAAAGAAAAACGGCGACTCGACCATGTATACATGGAAAAAAGGAAAGACCACGATCGAGGTGTCTGATTTTGGTGCGAAAAAAGACGGGAAGAGCTATGTAGGCGGCATTACAATCAACATCAAAGATAAAAACGGCTCGCTGTGGGGCGTGAAAGTCGGCATGAAGGCGGAAACGGCTCTGAAGAAGATCAAAAAAGCGCTGGACACGGAAAACGTTGTGGATAATACAGACGATATATTTGATTCTGGTGGTGTTGGTATTGTATACACAAAAGATTGCATCTCGGCATTTACCGGGCCGTATATGCCGGCTGGTTTTGGACTGAAAAACGGCAAGGTTACGTCTATTTGGTTTTCCAGATCTTAAAAACAGGAACAGGAGGAACGAATTATGAAGAGGGGAGAAATGTACGACGTCTATTGTGGGAGTAATGATCCGACTCTTTTCGTGCAAATGAAAAACGACAGGGTGACGTCCATTTCAGGTGGGTTCATATGAAAAACGGCGCGGCGCAGCCGCTTTGGACGGTTTTGAGACGGGCAGCGCTTTTTCTGCTGGCGCTGTGCGTGGCGGCAGGCCCTGCCATTGCGGTGCGCGCCGGTGAGGCCGCGGCGCAGTCAGAGGAAGCCGCCGCGCAGCCGCAGGAGGCCCCGGGCAGCGAACCGCCGGAGGGTGGGCCAAAGCGCGAAGAGACAGCGGCGCAATCCGGCGGGGACGGCGCAGAGGATGCGCCGCAGGAGGTAACGGTTTCGGCATCGGTACGGCTGACGAAAAGCAAAAAAGCGGCTTACATCCGCTGGAAGCGCGTGGCGGGTGCATACGCGTATAAGGTGCAGCGCAGCAGCAAACGAGACGGCAAATTTCAGACAGTCGCATTCCTCTCGCAGAACGACTGCACGTATCGGGACAAGGGCGTGAGGAGGGGCCGCCGCTACTATTACCGCGTGGCGGCCGCGATGGAAGACGGAGGAAACTGCTACAGCAAAACGCTCGCCTTGGACTGCCCGCTGGGGAAGGTATCGGGCGTAAGGCTGATCCGCTATTCGACGACGTCGATTAAGGTGACCTGGGACGCGGACAAAAATGCAAAATGGTACAAGGTCTACTATGCGACGACGCGAAACGGCAAATATAAGCTGGCGGGAACGACAAAGCAGAATTGGTTTCGGGTAAAGAAGCTTGCCAATTACCACAGCTATCATTTCCGGGTGGAGGCCTGCGTTTCCAGAAAAGCATCCGCTCTGGACAGCGGGCCGTCACAATCCGTCACGATGGTCACAAGGCCCTATGAGCGGCTGACGGTCTTTGCGGGCGATTCGCTTACCCGGGGCCTGAAATCCTACAACGCCGTGGACAAGATTAAAATCGGCGGGAAGAAGGCGGTCGTGGCGGTGGACGGCTTAAATACGCTCACCTTCCGCACGAAGAAGGTGATTGGAAACCGCTCGGCGATGGACGAGGTCATACGGCTTACGCCTTACCGGGTGTATATCATGCTCGGCGGCAACGACATCCACTATCTGGATAAAAGCAAGCTCATCGACCGCTACCGGGTCATCCTGAAGGCAATCCGGGACGGCTCGCCGGATACGGACATCGTTTTGCTTGCCATGTCCCCGGTCACGGCGGCGGCAAAGCAGAGGTTGCCCGGATTTTCCCAGATACCGGCCTACAATCAGGATTTGTCAGAGCTGGCAGAGGAGCTGGGTATGAAATTTTATGACTGTACGGAATTTATGAAGGATTCCACCGGCTGTCTGAAAAGCGCTTACGCTACGGCGGACGGCATTCACTGGAAGGCGCCGGTCTACGACGAATATGCAAAGCTGCTGGAGACGTACGATAAGACGCTCGATTAGCGGCTTTCCTTCCGGCAGGACAGATAAAACAGATACTTTAAAGACAGAAATATTGAAAGGAGATACAGAATTATGAAGTGCAGAAAAACATGGAAAGGCATCGCAGCAATTATGCTCTGTATGGTGCTTGCCCTTACAGGGCTGAATGTGCAGGTGGCGTCGGCAGCGTCCGGGAAGGTTCCGCTAAAAGTCACGTTTAAAGGAAAAACTGCCGCATTTGTCAAGGATCTGAATAATAAGGATTTTAATGAGTATCCGACTGTCAAATCATTGACATCAAAATGGGGTAAACCAAAAAAATCCGCAGTTAAGTACGACGCGGGGGAGGCATGGAAATATACATGGAAAAAAGGGAAAACAGAAATTATTCTTATGACTGATACAAGAGACGAAAAAGCAGAAATCAGTTTCGGAAAAGTTGATATTCAGGATAAAAACGGGGCGCTGTGCGGCGTAAAAGTCGGTATGAAAAAGGATACCGCTGTCAAAAAGCTGAAAAAAGTGCTTAGAGCGCTCGGGCTTAAAAATGCAGACATGAGCATAGACGATGATCGCATATCTATAAGTTGGTTTACGCTGACCACCACCACCGAATATAATGCGGGAGGTTTTGAGTTCGAGTTAAAGAATGGCAAAGTAAGCAGTTGTTTTTGGCTGCACAGCCCGAGTTCACCAATTATGTATGCCAAGTAACTGACGGTCTTTGCGGGCGATTCGCTTACCCGGGGCCTGAAATCTGCAACGCTGTGGAAAAGAATAAAATCGGCGGGAAGAAGGCGGTCGTGGCGGCATTCGGCAAAAGCGCTTCCGGCAAAGAAGGAAAAAAGATACTTTGAAGGAGAAGGCTCTATGGATTTAGAGGGAAAGGTCGCGGTCGTGACCGGGGCGACGGGCGGGATCGGGCAGGCAATCTGCAGGCTGTTCCGGGCGCACGGCGCCAGCGTCATCGGGATACATAAGCATAGCAAAAGGAAGGACGAGGTGGAGCCCGGGATCGATTATGTCATTTCCACGGTGACCGATTACGATGAAATTGGACAGGTGGTCGGGGAGATCATCGAAAAATACGGGAAAATCGATATTCTCGTGAACAATGCGGGCATCAACCGGGACGCGCTGACAAAGGACATGACGGAGAAGCAGTTTGACGAGGTCATCGCGACGAACTTAAAGGGCGCATGGAATGTCACCCGGTTTGTCGGACCCCATATGCAGAAAAACCACGGCGGCTCCATCATCAATATTTCCAGTGTGGTGGGCGTATACGGAAATGTCGGCCAGTCGAATTATGCCGCCTCCAAGGCGGGGCTGGTCGGGATGACAAAATGCTGGGCAAAGGAATTTGCGGGCAGGGAGGGAAACGTCCGCGTCAATTGCATTTCCCCCGGCTTTATAAAAACACATATGCTGGATTCGATTCCGGAGCATGTTCTGGACGGGATCCGGGGAAAAATCGTGCTGGGAAGGATGGGGGAACCGGCGGAAATCGCCGAGGCTGTGCTGTTTTTAGCCTCCGACCGTTCCAGCTATATTACGGGCGCGAATATCAATGCCAACGGCGGGATGGCGCTCTGAACGGTTACCTGACTGCCGGTGCGTGGGTATCGTAAATAATTCGAGAAGGAGATGTGAAATGTGAAGGAGATTGGAAAGAAGCTTGGAAAATCAGTTCTTTTGCTGGCGTTATGTGCGGCTGTTGCGGCGTCGGCGGTCGGCCCCGTCCCGGCGGTGTGGGCGGATGAGCTTCCGACGGAAGCGCAGGCACCGGGAGAGGAGCCGTCCGGCGATCCGCAGCCGGGCGAAAAGCCGGACAATGGAGAAACGGGCGAAAAGCCGGACGACGGAGAGCCGGGCGAAAAGCCGGACGGCGAAGAGCCGGACGATGATACCGAAAAGCCCAAAAAGGTGAAGGTTTCGGCGTCGGTCCGGCTGACAAAAAGCGGGAAGGCCGCCTACATGAACTGGAAACCCGTGGACGGCGCGTACGCCTACAAGGTGCAGCGCAGCAGCAAAAAGGACAGCGGATTTCAAACCATCGCTTCTCTGACGGAGGATGCGCGCTCGTACAGGGATGAAAGCGTGCAAAGAGGCACCCGCTATTACTATCGTGTGGCGGCGAAAATGGAGGACGGCCGGACGTGCTACAGCAAGGCAGGCGCGTTGAACTGTCCGCTGGGGCCGGTATCTGGCGTAAAGCTGATCCGGTATTCCACGACGTCGATCAAGGTGACCTGGAATAAAAGCACGGATAAAAACGCGAAATGGTACAAGGTCTACTATGCAAAGGAAAAGAACGGAACCTACAAGCTGGCGGGTACTACGAAAAATAACTGGTTTCGGGTGAAAAATCTGGCGTGCTATCAGAGCTATTATTTCCGGGTGGAGGCATGCGTCACCAAAAAGTCTTCCGCGCTGGATGGCAATCCGTCAAAGGCGGTCATGATTACGACGAAGCCCTACGAGCGGCTGACAATCTTTGCGGGCGACTCCATCACGACGGGCCTCACATCCTACGGCACCGTAGACAGGATTAAGATCGGAGGCAAGAAAAAGGTGGTTGCAGCCATCGGCCTCAACACGATCACCTTCCGCACAAAGCGGGTGTTTGGCGGGCTGTCCGCGACACAGACGATTGTCGCAAACAAGCCCTACCGGGTGTACATCATGCTCGGAAACAACGATATCCATTACCGCGACAAAAAGGATGTAATCGACGGATACCGCGAGATTTTAAAGACGATCCGGGCCGGCTCGCCGGAAACGGACATTGTCGTGCTCGCGGTCGCCCCGGTGACGGCGGCCACAAAGGAGCGGCGCACGGGCTTCAAGCAGATCCCGGCCTACAATAAAGACCTGCAGGCGCTGGCGGAAAAGATGGGCGTGAAATTTCATGACTGTACCGGATTTCTGAAGGATTCAAGCGGCTGGCTGAAAAGCTCCTACGCCGCGGGGGACGGCATCCACTGGAAATCTTCGGTTTACGAGCAGTATGCAAAGCAGCTGGAGGCGTATGACAAATCGCTGGACTAAGGCTGTGGCAGATCAAAAAAGAGAAAGAGAGGATTCAAAAGAATGAAAGGGATTTTGAGAAACAGAGGAAAGAGAAGGAAAGGCTGGCAGAGGGCGGCGGCATTTCTGACTGCGCTGGCGCTTTTCGCCGGCGTGCTGCAGATGCCGGTTTTGACGCAGGCGGCTTCTAAGACGACGTGCAAGTCTCTGTGCAAGGCTGCGCTGGACGAGACGGGCGGCAGCAGCAAGCTGAAATACCAGACGACAAAGAAGG
>CAMTZV010000110.1 GCA_947086625.1 uncultured bacterium
TGTTTCCCGCTGCTCCGCGCGCATAGCACGCGGCACAACGCAACTTCCTTTGTGCCAACGATAAGCATCGGAGGAAAAGCATATGGAAAAACAGATTTTTACAAACGACGTGATCATCAGCTGGCTGCAATATTACTCCCAGAACACGACCGTCGACCTGGAGCACGTCAAAATGATCGACATTACGAAAAAAAATAAAAACGTCATTCCCACCGTGGAAGCGCACAAGACGACGATGGTCTTTACGAACGCCGGTGTGGACGACATCTTTTACCGACTGTGGGACGCGGGACTCGGCGAGTGCGAGGTCTGGTACAACGAGGGTTCGAACCCTGAAGGCAAAATCCTTCACCAGCAGGTGAAGGACATGATCAACCGCGGCATCAACGCCTCCGCCGCGATGCTTATCATCAATCCAAACGCCCGCAACACCGCAAAGATCGGGCTTGCCAACGAGCTGTTTCAGCGCGGCTCCATCAATTATGTCGGCAGTGAGATCCGCGCCATTATTTTGAGCAAGATGAACGTTGCACCCACCGACGATATCTGTGTCATCAGCGGCGAGAGCATCGCCATCGAGGCCGCACTCATCGCCGTGGAGGGTTCCGTCACTGCCGTCGAGTACAACAAGGCTGACCGTGCCACAATGGAGGACAACGTGGGGCACTTTGGCCTGCACAACGTCAACATCATCGAGCACGTGGACGAGCGCAGCATGTCCGGCTGTCCGATGCCCTCGCTCGTCTTTCTTGTGGCGTCCGCCAGCACCGAGCAGGAGCTTGCCTGTCTCACGCAGTTAAATCCGAACATCGGCGTCGTCATCTACACGCTCGACTTCCATGTCGCCGCCACGCTGCCCGCCACGCTGGAAAAATACGGCATACGCGATGTGGAGACAATCCAGGTGTCCGTGTCGACGCTCGGCAGCAATCATGCGTTCAAACAGCAGCCGGCGCCGTGGATCATCACGGGGCATGCGCGCTAACGGCGGGAAGATTTGAAAAGTTATGACAATAGCCACGCCACAGGAGGCGGACATTTCTGACAAAAACACGCTTTCGCTTGGATAAAAACGTAGCGGTACTAAGCTCGAAAATACCTCGCTAAGTACCGACGTTTTTATGACAGTTTTTGTTTCAGAAACGCCCCGTCTCCCGTGGCTGGTTATCAATTAGCTTTTCAGAGTACATTCCCACCGGATGGCGCTTATTTTTCATCGCCTGCGGCGGCTTTTCATGGGTATATGGCGAGGGATTTTCATAAATCGGCAGTTATATGCCCGGCGCGTTGTTCAGAAAATGCGCTTCCGCCTCTTTGCTCCAAATGCCGCCGTTTTGCTTTAAGATTTCCGCCAGCTCCATTTCCCAATCCTGTGTACGCGTTGTCCCGAACTCCTCCAGTGCGGTGAGCGGGTAGCGCTTCTGCGAGTAGCAGATCTTTTTGCCGCCCGGGATGTCCGGAAGGTTTAAGATCGCCTCCGGCACGGCGTCCAGCCCCATCACATGCGTCGCCACCTTGCCGACCTTTACCACGCCCTTTTCGATCAGCTCCACCGCGTCGACCATGTCTTTCGTATTGCTGCCGCTCGTGCCGACAAAGTGTGTCGCGTTGTAATGTACGTTGTAGAAGTTGACCGGTGCCGTAAAGGCGGCGTCGATCGGCCCCGCGAAGAAATTCAGGCATCCGTCCCAGCCGAGCAGCTTTTCGCTCTCGCACACGACCCGCGCGTCCGCCGCCATCACAAACACGTCGTCAAAGCCGCCGCCTGCGAGCGCACGCAGCGTTCCGCTGAATGCTTCGTCGTCCGCCGTATTCACATAGTGCAGCTCTACGCCATGTGCCGCGGCCTCCTCAGCCGGATAGAGCTTCGCCAGACGCTCAAGCTTTGCCTGCGTCCTCCCGGTCACAACGAGCAGCCGCGGGCGTTTTTCCCCGTGAATCGCAAGGTCGACCGCAAGAGAGCCCATCGGCCCGGTGCCGCCGATGACCGCCATCGCGCCGCCCTGCTTCACGCCCATCGCGTAGTCATAGTCGTTGCGGTCGCGCAGATGGAAATTCGCCTTGAAGCCCGCGACGACGCATGAGAGCGGCTCTGCCATCGCCGCCTCAAAATAGCTCCCTCCGCGATACGGCAAAAGGCACCCTTTTTCAACCGCCTCGTTCATCACGACGCTGTACGTCGACTCGCCGCCCACATACGGAAACGAATAGCCCAGCGAATACGTGTCCGCACGCCCGAGATTCGGCTGCGCCACAAAGCAGTCGCCCGGCTTGTACCTGTTCTGCCACTTTGCGCCCACGCGCTCGATGATGCCGCAGAACTCATGTCCCATGACAATCGGTGTCTCCTCCAGATGCTCCGGCAGCTTTTTATGCGCACTGCCCTTCTGCGCGACCTTGTAGGTCGACAGACATAGGCTGTCCGCCATATTTTTCACGAGCAGCTCGTCTTCCCCAATCTCTGGCAGCTCAAACGTGTCCACGCGCAAATCCCTTACCCCGTGAATGCGCACCGCTGTTGTTTTCATTGTAATCCCCTCCCTGTCGCTTTTACAAATCCTCTCCGTAAAATCCAGTTTCGCTCAACGCAATCCATTTCAAATACATTTCTTTATAATGTATTTTTATAAACTCCTGTATTTTCCTGATCTCACGTTCCGTTAAAATTCCTTTCTTTTCAATCGTTGTATCCCCGTTGCTCTTTACAAAAAATTTCGCAGATCCGCCCTCTGTCAGCTTTCTGTCGCTCGCATGGACATGCATCGCCTCTATCACGCAGCTCGATGTGTAGTACAGATAATAGCCGCACACTTTAAAATCATAATACTTCGGCATCCGGCTCCTCCATAAACTTCCTGTTATCCTCATAGTACCCGAAAATAATCGCATTCTCGATATCATCCATGTTGGTTTCCACTATTTTTTCGTTATAGATTACCGCCGCATGATTCGGACAATTCAAATTCAAAACCCGCACCCATCCGTTCTCATTTGTAAACGCGTACCCGTTGATAATCATATTCGCTTTGTCCGCGATCTCTCTGACATCAGCTCCCATAGTCGATCCTTACCTCCCTGATCGGTTTTAAAAATTCATCCGCATCATAGTATAAATGCTCCAGAATCGGAATCAAATCGATATATTCCTCCACTTCATCCAGCCCTTTATATTTCGCCATAACGACGATATACCCGTGATCCCACTCAACGATCTTTGTGTAGCGCTCCAATTTTGCGGATGTCATAAACCGTATCGTATGACCGTTGAATTGAAAGATTGTATAATTTTGACGGCTTTTCAGCACTGCACAATTTTCCATACTTACCGCTTCCCTATGGCAGATCCGCTCAATACTCCTTCACAATGTCCTCCTGCTCCACGCCGTAGCGCCTGCAGAATTCCTCTAAATCCTGCGCGCCCCGGATGAGCATGACCTCCGTAAACTTCTTCGTCTGCAAATCGACAAAGCCCGCCACCTGCTCGCCGTTGCAGATGCTGGCGTGGATGACGGGGCGCTCTGCCGCCTTATCATATTGCTCTGTGGCAGGCTTCTTTTTTTTGAACATTCGTATCCTCCTCCAACCGGGTAACGCAACCGCCTTACCCGCGTACGAAAAAAGAGCGTAAGCTTTGAAAACTCCATATGGCCAACACTCTTCTTCTTTCATTCTGTCATTCAAAATACAGATTATTCTTTGATATAGTCAAGCTCTGTCAAATTTATGCCGGAAGCCGTCAATATGACTTTTAACTCTATATAACGCCTTTTCATCCTTTTATATGCGCCCGAATCCTTGTCGGATTCCGACATATAATCCTGCAGCCTTGAGAATTCTTCAACTGACAGTTTTAACATCTCTTTTTCTGTCATGTCACATCACCGCCTTTTGCCATCTGTACCGGACAATTGTTTACAGTAGTATGATTATAACATAAAATACGAGATGTGTAAACCGGAAACAAAACCGCATTTTATCCCGCGTTTCCCTCATCGCACAAACACATATGTATCCGCATCCGAGCGCTCCGCGGCGAAGCGGTAGCCCAGCGCGCAAAACTCCTTCATCTCCTCCGGCGAGGATGCGCGCCGCTCCGCCAGAAAACGCACCATCTCGCCGCGCGCCATCTTCGCGTAGGTGCCCTTCTGCTTTAACTTCCCGCCCGCATCCTCCGCAAAGACAACCGACACAAACGAATCCTGCTGCCCGACGTACGGCTCGACCGCCCGCGCGTACTCCTTCGAAGCGAGGTTTACGATCACACGATCCGCGTTGCCCTCCTGCACTGCCGCAAGCAGCGCATTTCCCCAGAACGCGTACAGATCCGCCGCCCCGTCCACGCCAAGCCGCGCCTGCATCTCGAGCCGGTAGGCCGCAACGCCGTCGAGCGGGCGCAGCACGCCATAAAAGCCCGAGAGGATGCGCAAATGCTCCTGCACGTAGGCGAGCGCTTCCTCCGTGAAGACGACCGGCGCCATATGCTGGTACTGTAAGCCCTCATAGGAGAGGATCGCGGGCGTGAGATGTTGTTTTAAATCCATCGCCTGAAAGCGCTCGAAATTCTGCCGCGCCAGGCGGTCGCTGCACGCCCAGAGCGCCTGCGCTTCGGAAAGCGTCAGCCCCCGAAGCTCCTCCAAAAGCCGCCCGGCGCGCCCCAAAAACACCGGAAGCCCGTCGTATGCGAGCGTGTCCGTATCGACCCGCATCTTTTTCGCGGGCGAAATGATAATTCTCACAAATCAACCCCCCGTTCAACGATCGGGCAGTTATCCCGCAGCGCTTACAGCTCTGCCAGCATCTGCTCCGGGTTTTCCGCCGCCTTCACTTTGCCGAACGCCTTCACGATCACGCCGTCCTCGTCGATCAGATAGGTCGTGCGCACCACGCCCATCGTCTTTTTGCCGTACATATTCTTTTCCTTCCACACATCGTACGCTTGTATGCAGGTCAGCTCCATGTCGGAGAGCAGCGTGAAGGGCAGGCCGTATTTTTCCTCAAACTTTTTATGCGACGCGACGGAATCCTTACTCACCCCGAGCACGACCGCCCCTTTCTCCAAAAACTGCGGATAGCGCTCCCCGAAGCCGCACGCCTGCTTCGTGCAGCCCGGCGTGTTGTCCCGCGGATAAAAATAGAGGATGACCTTTTTTCCGCGGTATTCCTCTAACGTATGCAGCTCCCCGTTCTGGTCGGGCAGCGAAAAGCCCGGCGCTTTTGTGCCAATCTCTAACATGTTTGTCTCCTCCCTGCTGTCTTTTCTGATCCGCCCCGTCCGGCAGGACGCCGATGGCAGCGCGCTCGCGCTACCGGTTCTGAATCGAGTATGTCTGCACGATATCCTGGATATACGAGCGGATGTCGTCCGGCTCCTCCACCACATAATCCTTCAGATGCTGAAGCTGCGCGAGAAATTTCTCCTCGTCCAGCTCGATCGGCTTTCCGATATGGATGAGCTTATTTTCCGTCTCCTGCATCCCCTCCTCCTCCATGAGCATCTCCTCATAGAGCTTTTCGCCGGGGCGAAGCCCCGTAAACGTGATCTGGATATCGCCGCCCGGCTTGTGCCCGGAGAGAAGGATCAGATTTTTCGCCAGATCATAAATTTTCACCGGCTCACCCATGTCGAGCACGAAGATCTCGCCGCCCTTCGCGTAGGCACCCGCCTGCAGCACGAGCGATACCGCCTCCGGTATCGTCATAAAATAGCGGATGATGTCGGGATGCGTCACCGTCACCGGCCCGCCGCTCTCGATCTGGTTTTTAAACAGCGGGATGACGCTACCGTTGCTGCCGAGCACATTTCCAAAGCGCACCGCTACAAACTCGGTATCGGAGCGGTTGTTGTACGTCTGAATGATCATCTCGCACACGCGCTTCGTCGCGCCCCTGATGTTGGTCGGGTTGACCGCCTTGTCCG
>CAMTZV010000111.1 GCA_947086625.1 uncultured bacterium
GCCCGCCACATCCGTATTTCTCGGCAGTCCGTAGAGCTTCCCGTCCTTCATAAAGCCGTCCAGCGAGCCGGACACGAACGTGTAATCCTTATAGTCATCCTGTGAAAGCTCCGCGAGCACGCCCGCGTCAAGCACCTCGTCGAGGAATGCCGGCTGTCCCCAGATGCTCACCACATCCGGAAGCCCTTCCATCGAATAGGCCTTGAACTTGATCTTATAGGCCTCCTCATCGAGCGCCTCAACCTCGATCTTCACATTTTTATTCTGCTCCATGTACTCGTCGATGATCATCTGCTCCACAAGCCCCTGTCCGTTGTTCCGGTCGGGAAGGTTCGAAAAGAGCTTTAACGTGACCTCTTCCCCGTCGGAGCCTGCGTCGTCAGCCGCATCCGCGCCGTCGTCCTGCTTGTCGTCCTGTTTCTGTCCCTCATCTGACGCAGGCGCATCCGCCGGTTTGTCTCCGTCGCTGCCGCATCCCATCGTAAGCCCCGCAACCATCGCCGCTGCAAGAACCATAGCTGTCATTTTTCGTTTCATAGTTTTCCTCCCTTTGTGCGCGCATGTTTTATTTGATAATCAGATTTTATCACTTGACCGGAAGAAGAAACAGACAACAAACTTTCAAAAAAGTGGACGATTTTCAACTTCGCACATTTCCTGGACGATAGCTGAGCTGTTACTCAAAAACGCGACGAGCGGCTCCATATATTTCCGGTCGGAAATATCGTAGGAGTGTGCGATCGCGCGTTCAAATTCCAGATCGGCCGCGCTCTTATGCTTCTTTCGCTTCATCATGACAGCCGCCGCCTTCATCATCAGGCGGTCCCCGCGGGACATTTTCTCATAGCACAGTCCGCCCGGCATATAAAAATGCGGGATGTGTAAAAGCTCGTCTGTGGTCAGGTTCTGGCTCCAGAACTGCTGAATCGTCTCCGTCGCCGTATCCGGCATCGCGCCCGTGACAAAGAGCAGAAGACGCTTCGCACCGCTCGCCTGAAACAGCTTCCTCATCTTCTTCAAGCCGTCGATGCTGCCCGCGTGCGCCCGGCTTCCGAAGATCACCGTGTCATACCCCGCAAGCTGCCGCCCGTCTCGCAACTTCTGAAAATCGGCGATCGCGCAGTGCGTCTCCTGCGCGATCATCTGCGCATAGCGCTTTGTAAACCCCGTGCTGCTCTTATACACAACAATCGTTTTCTTCATCCCTTTTCCTCCCCGCTCTCTGTGACCTGTCTGACAAACGCGTCGAACGCCTGCTCCTGCTGCGCAAAAATCTCCTCTGCCGGAATGCCCGGCGTCGTCACCGAAAAAATCGTTCCGATGCCGATCGTATAAATGAGCAGATGCAGGTGCAGGGCCTGCGCCTGCTGCACGCTAATGTGCATCTGATCGGCGAGAAACCCGGCAACCTCCGGATTTGTCTCCGACTCATACAGCTCGCCCAGCGAGGAAACCCCCTCGCGCCGGTGCAGAATAAAAATCCGAAAGAGCTGCGGCTCCTCCTTTGCCAGCCGGACATATGCGTTTCCGGTGCTTCGGAACAGATCGTCCTCATCCAGCCGCTCCATCACATACGCCTGGACAAATTCACACACACGCGCCGTCACGTCCGCCCGCAGGCCCTCCATATTTTTGCAGTAGCTGTAAATCGGCTGCACCGAGCAGCCAAGCTTGTCCGCAATCTGCTTCACCATGACCTGCTCCATGCCGCCCTTTCGCGCAAGCGCAAAGGCCGCATCCACGACCATATCCTTTGTGATTCTCTGTTTTGGCATCGCTTTCCTCCGTATAACAGTATTATATAAATTGTTTATATAACTCTATTATACATTGGATCAGCGGAATGTCAAGGGATATGTTTGACCAGCCTTACAGACGATGGATGAACGGTAGCGGGAAACATGTCAATTCTTTACTTGCGGGTTGAAAAATATGCCGGCTGGCGTATAATAGAAAGAGAGGAAAACAGAATGGCAAATTTGACACTGGAAGAAAAGAAGAAAAAAGTACGGGACTTACGCCCGATCGACGACGTTTTCTTTGAAGTACTGGCGGACGATACCGCTTTTTGTCAGGAAATCCTGCGCGTCATACTGGAAGACGGTCAGCTTTCGGTGGAGGATGTAATCGTACAGAGCAGCAGGCGAAATCTCTATGGACGTTCCGTCCGCCTAGATGCACTATGCACGCTCGGCAATGGCAAAAAGGTAAACATCGAGGTTCAGCGCTTTCATAACGATGACCATGTGAAACGCGTACGCTTTAACGCATCCGTTATCACAGCAAGGGAGTCGCAGACAGCGGCTGCTTTTGAGGATATCCCGGAGCTTTATGTGGTGTATCTCTCGGAGTTTGACATTTTTCAAAAAGGCTTTACGACGTACCACATTGAAAGCGTCATCCGGGAGACGGGAGCGCCTGTTGACGACGGGCTGAAACGGGTGTTTGTGAACGCGGCAGTCGACGACGGGACGGACATTGCCTGTCTCATGTCGTGCTTCACGAAAAAAATGGTTGAAAACCCGAAGTTCCCGGTATTCACCAGCCGAATGCGGGCGTTAAAGGAAGAAGAAGGAGGTGTTGCGGCTGTGTGTGACGTCATGAAGAAATATGAACAGATTGCCCATTCGGAAGGACTTGCGGAAGGTCGCGCGGAGGGACAGAGAAGCATGATCTGCAGAATGCTTGCAAGAGGGAAAACCCCGGAGGAAATCGCGGATTTCTGCGGCTGTGAGATTGATGAGATCAAGGCCGTAGAGGAGGCAATGTGTACAACGGTAACGGTATAGCTGCACCAAAAAACCACAGGGCGTGTACGGCCAAAACCATACACGCCCTGTTTTTACGCCCCGCTTTCCTCCTGCAATTCGTCGCTCGTCACGCGCTCGATGTGCATGGCGAGATACCCGATTTCCACCTCGTCAAGCGTGCACTTTAAGCTGCGCCCGATCTCGTCGCAGACGGCGGATGCCACAGCAAACGCCTCGGGAAAGCGCACCTCCATATAGTCGTTCATGTTCAGCTTTAACCGCTCGCCGCTCACCGCCCGCGCGACCATAAAGCGCACATGGTTCATGAGCCGGTTGTACGCCAGCGACGCGGCGTCGATCCTGCGCTTCGTCTGCTGCTCCACGAGCGAGATGCACTCCCTGACCGCCCGCGCGATCTGCATCGCCTCCGACACGCGCTCGTCGTCGATCGCAGCATGGATATGTAACGCGATGTACCCGGTCTCGTGCTCGTCGATCGCCACCCCAAGCCGCTCCAGCAAAAGCGGCCCGACGCATTGCGCGACCTGATATTCCCGGTAAAACAGGACGCGGATATCCTCCGTCAGCGGATTGCTGATCTGCTCCCCGTTTCGGATGCGCTTCACGGCGTATTCGATGTGATCCGCCATCGGAAAAAGGATGGAGCGGTCCACCCGGCCGAATACCTTTTCCGCCTCGTTCAAAAGCCCGTCCGCCAATTCAAGGCAGACCGGGGAAACCGCCTGCACGATCTCCCCCGCCGCTCCGCGCTCCGTCAGCTCCTGGAGCGAATACACGCTGTCCTCTGGCCCCGGCTTCACATACTCCGTCACCTTTTTCCCGAAGCCGATGCCCTTTCCCATCATCAGATGTTCTTTTTTTGTCTGTGCATCAATGACAAGCATCGAATTGTGGTTCAACACCTTTTTTACTCTGTACATATCCCATCCTGTCCGCTACTCGCAAATATCAATCGCAAAGAGCGCTTCTCCGGCCTGTATTTCGCCCTCCCGCAGCAGGCGCACCTTCTGATTGTCCTCCAGCTCCGTACACAGAACCGGCGAGACGACGGACGGCGCGTGCTCCTTTAAATAATCCAGATTTAATTTCAGCATCGGATCGCCCTTCTTTACTTTCTGCCCGTTCTCGACAAACACTTCAAAGCCCTCGCCGTTCAGCTTCACCGTGTCGATCCCCACATGGATCAGAAGGCTCACGCCGGAATCCGTCAAAAATCCGACCGCGTGCTTTGTCTCAAACACGAAGCACACCTCGCCGTCCTCGGGCGCGCGCACGATCGGGTCTGTGGGCGTCACCGCCGCGCCGTCCCCCATCATCCGCCCGGCAAACGCCTCGTCGGGAGCCGTGGACAGATCCGCAGCCACGCCCCTGATCGGGCTTGAGATGACAATCGACTTTACAACCCGCGTCTCTTTTTCTTCCTTCTGCGCGGTCTCAACCTCCTGCGCTTCCCCGCCGGCAGTGTACTCCTCGTCCGGCGCCGTCAGAAGATAATCCTCAAGGTTCGATTTAATAACCGTCACATGCGGCCCGTAAATGACCTGCACGCCGTTTCCCTTGTGCACAACGCCCGAAGCGCCGGTCGACTTCAAGAGCGCGTCGTTTACGAGCTCTGCCCGGTGCACGCTGCAGCGCAGGCGCGTCGCACAGCAGTCCACGTCGCTGATGTTGCGCTTGCCGCCAAGCCCGCGCGTGATCGCCTCGCTTAAGGCGTCGTCCGCGCTCCGCGCGCTGCCCGCCGCTTTTCCGCTCTCCTTGCGGGCGTTCACGTCGGCCTTTGTATACAGCTTGATCTCAGCGTCGTCGTCCTCTCTGCCGGGCGTCTTGAAATCAAACTTTTTAATGAGAAACGTAAAGACCGCGTAGTACAACACAAAATATACGATTCCGGCCGGAATAACCCGCAGCCAGCTCGTCTTCTCATTTCCCTGCAAAATTCCAAACAGGAAGAAATCCAGAAAGCCGCCCGAAAACGTCAGTCCCACCGCAATATTGAGCATATGCGCAAGCATGTATGCCGAGCCCGCCAAAACAACCTGCACCGCAAAGAGCGCCGGGGCGACGAACAGGAAGGAAAACTCCAGCGGCTCCGTGATACCGGTCATCATGCACGCCAGCGCCGCCGACAAAAGCAGTCCGCCCGCCGCCTTTTTCTTCTCCGGCTTGGCGCAGCGGTACATCGCGAGCGCCGCGCCGGGCAGTCCGAAGATCATGAAAATAAACTCGCCCGAGAAGTACCGCGTCGCGTCCGCGCTGAAATGCGCGACATTTGCGGAATCCGCAAGCTGGGCGAAGAAAATATTCTGTCCGCCCTGTACCATCTGCCCCGCGACCTCCATCGTGCCGCCGACCGCAGTCTGCCAGAACGGCATGTAAAATACGTGGTGCAATCCGAACGGGATGAGCGCCCGCTTGATCAGGCCAAACACAAGCGTCCCGACGTAGCCGCTTCCCGTCACCAGCCCGCCCAGCGCGTAAATACCGCTCTGCACCGTCGGCCACACAAAATACAATCCAATCCCCACAAACATGTAAACGATCGTGGAAATGATCGGCACAAAGCGCGTTCCCCCGAAAAACGAGAGCGCGTTCGGCAGCGCGATCTTATAAAAACGGTTGTGCAGCGCCGCCACGCCAAGCCCGACGATGATGCCGCCGAACACGCCCATCTGCAGCGTCTGGATGCCGCAGACCGAGGCAACCGTTCCTTCCAGCACGCTCTCCGCGATCGTGCCGTCAGATAGTATTTTCCCGTTAACCGTCAGCATGGCGCTGATCGCGGTGTTCATGACAAAGTAGGCAATCACGGCTGAGAGCGCCGAGACCTCCTTTTCCTTCTTTGCCATGCCGATCGCGACGCCCACCGCAAAGATGAGCGGCAGGTTGTCGAACACCGCGCTTCCGACCTTGTTCATGATGACGAGCAGGGCATGGAGCAGCGTCCCCGCCCCTAAAATTCCCTCCAGTCCATAGGTCGCGATCGTCGTCTCGTTCGTGAAGGAGCTTCCGATCCCGAGAAGCAGCCCCGCCACCGGCAGGATAGCGATCGGCAGCATAAAGCTGCGCCCGACGCGCTGCAAAACACCAAAAATTTTGTCTTTCATAGCTTTTTGTCTCCTTTTTCATTTTTTC
>CAMTZV010000112.1 GCA_947086625.1 uncultured bacterium
AAAACAGGGCTGATTTTTAACGGCTGGTCGTTTCTGATCCTGTTTTTAAACGGCGCGGTGTTTTCCATCATCGGTGTCGTCGTGAGCTTTTACGCGAAAAGCCACACGGATGTGCCGCGTTTTTCCAACTATATCATTATGCCGATGGCGTATCTGTGCAACACGTTTTTTTCGACGGAGCGGATGCCGCACGGGCTTCGCGAGGCGGTGGAAATTTTGCCGCTGTCGCAGACGAGCGGGATGATCCGCTCCATCGCGAGGGGAGAGGGCTTTGCGCCGTCCGGCATTTTTATTTTGACGGCGTATCTGGCGCTTTTCGGGCTACTTGCGTCTGCGTTTTTGTATCGAAAGAAAAACCTGTAGGAGATGAGACGATGAAAAAGGGATGGCGTGTGCTGCTGCTCGCATTGGCGGTGGCGGCGCTTGGCTGCGGCACGGCGGGGGAGCGGCGCGCCGCGGTGTATGATGGCGGCGTAAAACGGACGGACGTGGATACCGGCGCAGCGCATGGAGAGTGCGCGGATGAGGAGCGCACGGCGCAGCCAGGCGTCGCGGACGAGCGAGAGGGCGCGGGGATGCAGTGGCGGGACATGAAGCCGTCGGGTGCGCTCTCGCTCTCCTACGCGACACAGTTTGCGGCGGACTTTTACGAGGGCGGCTATGCGCTGCTCACGATCGGGGACGACGAGCGTTTTCTCGTCGTGCCGGAGGGCGGCGGGGTGCCGGCGGGGCTGGATGCGGACATCGCTGTTTTGCGGCAGCCGATCGATCGCATCTATCTCGTGGCGACGTCCGCGATGGATTTTTTCCGGGCGCTTGAGGGCATCGGCAGCATCCGCCTCTCGGGCACGGACGCCGACGGATGGTACATTGGGGAGGCGAAGGAAGCACTTGCGCAGGGAAGCATGCTTTATGCGGGCAAATATTCCGCGCCGGATTACGAGCTGATTGTAGGCGAGGGGTGCAATCTCGCCGTGGAATCGACGATGATTTTGCACGCGCCGGAGGTGAAGGAGCAGCTCGAGCGTCTTGGCATTCCGGTTCTGGTGGAGCGCTCAAGCTACGAGAGCCACCCGCTCGGGCGCATGGAGTGGATCAAGCTCTACGGCGTGCTGCTCGGGAAGGTGCGGGAGGCGGAGGCATTTTTTGCGGAGCAGACGGCGGGCCTGCCGGATCTGAGCGCAGCGGCGGGGGAGAAGAAGCGCGCGGCATTTTTTTCGATCCACTCAAACGGCTCCGTCACGGTGCGAAAGAGCGGCGATTATGTGGCAAAGATGATCGAGCTTGCCGGGGGCACGTACGCGTTTTCGGATCTCGGGGACGACAATGCGCTCTCCACGATGAACCTGGAGATGGAGGCATTTTATGGCGGTGCGAGGGATGCGGACGTCATCATCTACAACAGCACGATCGAGGGCGAGCTGCACACGTTGGACGAGCTGCTGGAAAAATGCCCGCTGCTGGCGGACTTCCAGGCGGTGCAGGACGGGCAGGTGTACTGCGTCGGACAGAATCTGTTTCAGGAGAGCACCGGGTTTGGTGAGATGATCCGCGATATGAACCGAATTTTTACGGGAAAGGAAGCGGAGGGGCTTGCGTATCTCTATCCGCTGCGGTGAACGGGCATGGAGAAAGAAAAAGGAATCGGACGCTTTTCGCGTGCGCTGGCGTTCTTAGCGCTGCTTCTCGCGGGGCTTGCCGTGTGGAATCTGTGTGTTGGAAGCGCCCGGTTTACGGCGGCGGAGCTTTTCCGGCTGCTCGTCTCCCCGGACGGCGGGACGAACGGGCGGATCCTCTGGGAGATCCGCATCCCGCGCATTGTGGCGGCGGTCATTTTGGGCGGGGCGCTCTCGCTGTCGGGCTTCCTGCTGCAAACCTTCTTTGCAAACCCGATCGCAGGCCCCTTTGTGCTCGGTATCAGCTCGGGGGCGAAGCTTGTCGTATCGCTCATGATGATCCTGCTGCTTGGGCGGGGGATCGCCGTCTCCTCGTGGGGGATGATCCTCGCGGCGTTTGCGGGCGCGATGCTCTCCATGGGCTTTATCCTGCTCTTGTCGCGGCGGGTGCGCTCCATGTCGATGCTTGTCGTCTGCGGTGTGATGATCGGCTACATCTGCTCGGCGATCACCGATTTTGTCGTGGCGTTTGCGGACGATTCCAATATCGTCGATCTGCACAACTGGTCGATGGGAAGCTTTTCGGGCATGAGCTGGGGCGGCATCCGGGTGATGGCGCTCGTTGTCTCGGCAGCGTTTGTGTGCTGCTTCCTGCTCTCAAAGCCGATCGGGGCGTATCAGCTCGGGGAGGTCTACGCGGCGAGCGTCGGGGTCGACACGATGCGTCTGCGCATTGCGCTTATCGTGCTTACGAGTGTGCTGTCGGCGACGGTGACGGCATTCGCTGGCCCGATCTCCTTTGTGGGGATTGCGGTGCCGCACCTCATGAAAAGCCTGATGGGGACCGCAAAGCCGCTGCTTCTCATTCCCGCCTGTTTTTTAGGCGGCGCGGCGTTTGTCCTCTTCTGCGATCTCATCGCGCGTACGATGTTTGCGCCGACGGAGCTCTCGATCAGCTCGGTTACGGCGGTGCTTGGCGCGCCGGTCGTGATCTGGGTGATGGTGCGGCAGAAGAATTCGGGCAGAAGGGAGGAGCGGCATGGCTGAGCCTTATCTTTATACCGAGCATATGGCGGTGGGCTACGGCAGAAGGGTTCTGATCGACGACATTTCCATACGCGTGGCGCGCGGGGAGATCGTCACGCTTATCGGGCCAAACGGCGCGGGGAAATCTACCATATTAAAAAGCATCATCCGACAGCTTGCGCTCATGGGCGGACGGGTTGTTTTAGACGGCAGCGGCATGGAGAACATGAGCGGGAGGGACGTGGCAAAAAAAATGTCGGTGCTCATGACGGAGCAGACGCGCACGGAGCTTGCAACCTGCTTTGACGTGGCGGCCGCGGGGCGTTATCCGTACACGGGGCACTTTGGCGTTCTGGGCGAAAGGGACCGGGCAGCTGTGATGGAGGCGCTTTCCCTCGTCCATGCAGAGGAGCTTGCGCAGGAGGATTTTTCGAAAATCAGCGACGGACAGCGCCAGCGGATTCTGCTGGCGCGTGCCATCTGCCAGGAGCCGGAGATTCTCGTGCTCGACGAGCCGACCTCGTTTCTGGATATCCGCCACAAGCTGGAGCTTCTGGCAGTCTTAAAGGAGATGGCAGGGGAGCGGCGTGCGGCACTGATCCTGTCGCTGCACGAGCTGGAGCTTGCGCAGAAGATTTCCGATGTGGTCGTGTGCGTGCGCGGGGATCATATCGACCGGGTGGGGGAGCCGGAGGAGATTTTCACCGACGCATACATCCGGCAGCTTTACGGCATCGCGCACGGCAGCTACAATGCAAATTTCGGATGCCTGGAGCTTGCGGCTGCGGCGGGAAAGCCGCAGACGTTTATCATCGGCGGCGGGGGCAGCGGGATCGCGCTTTACCGGAGGCTTCAGCGCTCAGGTGTTCCGTTTGCCGCGGGGGTGCTCCACACGAACGATATTGATTATGCAGTTGCAAAATCCCTGGCGGCGCGCGTGATCGCGGCGGCGCCCTTTGAGCCGATCGATGCGGACGCTTACGAGGAGGCGCGGGCGTGCATGCGCACGTGCAGGGAGGTGTACTGTACGCTGTCCGGGTTTGGCAGCATGAACGGAGCGAACCGCAGGCTCATGGAGGAGGCGCGGGAGCTTGGCTCGCTGCGGGAGCCGTGAGCGGGAGGGCGCGGATGCCCGGGCTGCTGCGGAGGGCGTGAGTGTGGCAGGAGCGGGTGTCCGGGGCGCTGTGGAAGCCATGTGTGTGGAGTTCGGATGCGGGGAAAGGAGTAGTCAAATATGAAAACAGTTCATGTCGCGATCGAGGGCGGGCAGAGCTTATGCGCCCGCCCGGGCGAGCGGCTTTCGAATCTTTTAAAGGCTGCGGGCATTTATCTGTCCGAGCCGTGCGGCGGTGTGGGCCGCTGCGGAAAGTGTAAGGTGCGGGTGCTTCGTGGAAAGGCCGCGGTGACGGAGGCCGACCGGCGCTTTTTTGACGAAAAGGAGCTGGCGCAGGGCTATCGTCTGGCGTGTACGTTGCGCGTGGAGGACGACCTGCTGCTGCACCTGTCAGCGCCCGGCGAGGATGCGTTCGATGTGCTCACGGCAGATGCGGCACGGGGAAATGCGGCGGCGGATGCCTCCTTCGGCCTCGCGATCGATATCGGAACGACTACGCTCGCCGCGGCGCTCGTCGACCGGAACACGGGGGAGATCGTCGCCAGCGCCTGCGGTGTCAACCACCAGAGGGCTTACGGGGCGGACGTGATCGCGCGGATCGCCGCGGCAAATGACGGCAGGGGAGCGGCTTTGCAGAACTGTATCCGGCAGGATTTAAACGCCCTCATCGGACAGCTTTTATCCGGGGGCGGTTTCGCGCCGGAGCAGATTGCGCGGGCGGCGGTCAGTGCAAACACAACGATGGGGCATCTGCTCATGGGCTACCCGTGCGAGGGCCTTGGCGCGTATCCGTTTACGCCGCACCGGCTCGATGCGGTGAGCGATAAGGCGGCGGGCATGCTCGGGGAGGAGACGCTGCTGCGCTGTCCGGTGACGCTTTTGCCCGGCATCTCGGCTTTCGTGGGCGGCGACATTGCGGGTGGGCTTTTAGCGTGCGGCGTGTATGAGCAGGAGAAGCCCGTGCTTCTTTTGGATCTCGGGACAAACGGGGAGATGGCGGTCGGGAACCGCGAGCGTATCCTTGTGACGAGCACCGCGGCGGGGCCTGCCTTTGAGGGCGGGAATATCTCCTGCGGCATCGGGAGCATCCCAGGCGCGATCTGCAATGTGAAAATCACAGGCGGCGCGGCTAAGGTCACGACGATCGGGGACGCCCCGGCGCGCGGGCTGTGCGGAACCGGCGTCATCGAGGCGATGCGGGAGCTGCTCGTAAACGGGCTGGTCGACGAGAGCGGACTTATGGCTGAGGAGTACGGGGAAGCGGGCTTTGTGCTGGCCAAAACGCAGGAGGGGGAGCCGCTTGCCTTTACGCAAAGGGATGTACGGGAGATCCAGCTCGCGAAATCCGCGGTGCGTGCGGGCGCGGAAACGCTGCTTTTGCGCTATGGCATCTCCTGCGACGAGGTGGAGGCGGTGTATGTGGCGGGGGGCTTCGGAACCCGTCTCGACATCGCAAAGGCGGTGGATATCGGCCTTTTGCCAGAAAAGCTGCGCGGCAAGGTGCGGGCGGTCGGAAACACGAGCCTGCGGGGCGCGATCGACTATCTGACGAGGACGGCGGCGCCCGAGCAGCTCGCGGGGCTGATCGCGGTGTCGAAGGAGGTTGCGCTCGCGATGGATCAGGATTTTAACGAGCGGTATTTGGAGTATATGACATTTGAACGTTCAGAGCGGGAGGGGTAATCTATGGTACACTTTGTCGGGGCGGGCAGCGGCGCGCCGGATCTGATCACGGTGCGGGGAATGCGGCTGCTCATGGAGGCGGACGTCATCATCTATGCGGGGTCGCTCGTGAATCCCGCGCTGCTCGGCGATCGAAAAGAGGGCGCGAAAGTTTACAACAGCGCAACGATGACGCTCGAGGAGGTCATCGCCGTCATGGCAGAAGCGGAGGAAGCGGGCCAAACGACCGTGCGGCTCCACACGGGAGATCCGTGCATTTACGGCGCGATCCGCGAGCAGATGGATGTGCTGGAAGCGCGCGGCATCGAATACGACACGACGCCCGGCGTCAGCTCGTTTCTGGCGGCGGCGGCGGCCTTAAACATCGAGTATACGCTGCCGGACGTCTCCCAGAGCGTGGTCATCACGCGCATGGAGGGCCGGACGCC
>CAMTZV010000113.1 GCA_947086625.1 uncultured bacterium
TTCACCGCCTGTATCAGTGAATACAATTTCATAATTCAATTTCATAATATTACAGAACTTTTTTATATGCGATTCTTTCCAACTATTTATATCTTTTATATATATCTCCACGATTCCCGGCATCTACAACACAAACAATTAGTTTTCCATTGTCCACTGTGTAGATAATCCGATAATCACCAACCCGCAGGCGATTTAAGCCTCTATGCCCTTCCAGAGGTCTCGTGTCTCCAGATGGCAAGTTATAAATTGCCTTATATATTAAGTTCTGTTTGCTTTTTGGTTGCTTTAAAATAAACTTCTGTGCTTTTTTATCTATGCTAATTTTGTAAGTCAGCAATCGTCAACCCCGCTTCCTTTATAGCATCTTCAAAGGAAATTACTTCATGATCCGAATCGTTTAAATATCTTTCCGCTAAATTCTCACAAAACAAATCATCTTCTATCTCATCATCAATTTGTATTCCCTTTAATAAATATAAAATTTTTGTCATTTTGTATTCCGGAAGCTGATCAATAATCTGTTTTGCCTGTTCTTTCTCACTCATATATATACCTTCTTTCTTAGCTCATAGACAAATTATATCAGATTCTTACGCAATTTCAAGCCATATCTGCTGTCAGTTTCCCATCCTGAATCGTATTTGGTTACTGTTCACTCCGTGACCAGTAACGGGCAGTTTGGACATGAAAATTCGCTTCGCGAAGTCCAAACTGCTATCTGAATCATGTTTTCCAGTTTCCAGGGGCGGGGGTTTTTTATTCTTGCCAATCGAAAGTAGGGATCTCTCCTACAACGCCTCCGCTATTTTCAACACCACCAGCTTATTTTTCTGAAAAATCGAATTGTATTCGCTGTAGGCGCACGGCGCCCACGTCTTGCCGACCTCGATTGTGATCGACGGAAGGTCCAGCATCCCCATGACATACTCACGGTACTGCCCGCCGATGGGCTTGCCGGCGTTAAATGTGTTGTTGCCCGCGCTCTTATAGCCGGTCAGCTTTCCCGCGATTTCGTACATTTTCCGCGTGTCCTTCTTCAGCTTTTTGATCGGGCAGTCCTCATATATGATCTGGCCCATCGCATGGTAATTGACGACGCCAAGGAGCCCCTGATTGTATTTGAGATTTATGGTGTGCGCCGAAACTGCCCGCGACTCCGGCTCGCTGAGCGCATGCTTCCCGGAATAGCCCTCTGCTCCCTTTTTTCCGCCCACGTGAAACTTTTTGGCCGGAAAATTCCGGTTCAGATCCACGCCGCGGCTGTTCGCCTTCCAGCGGGGGTAGCTCGTCTGCGAAATCGTCACGCCGTCGGGGTTTGCCATCACGATGTAATGGATCTGCATGTTTTTCAAAAGCTCTGCGGGCTTCACACCGCCGACCGTCCGGTTATAGTTTTGCAGATAATATTCGATCTCCCGCATCAGCATGGCGGAGCAGACGTATTCTCTGGCGTGAAGCGTGCCAACGACCAGGATCGAACGGGACGCGTCCGGATTTCCGATTGCAAAATCATAGATACTGCGCCCCTCCACGGACGTCCCGATCGAGATGAGCTCGCAGTAATCGCCATAAGTCGCTGCGAGCTGCTTCATATCCGCCTGCATCGCCTTGTATGTATACTTCTGTTTTTTGATATCCACGACCTGCTGATTGGAAAAATCGATCTCAGCCGCCTCGCCTTCTGCTCCGTCCGCATTCAGAGGGACGATGCGGTAGCGGTACTGCTTTCCCTCCCGGATCGTCTTGTCCGTATAGCACGCTTTTTTCACCTCCGCCAGCTTTTTGTAAGATTCGCTGTCTGATTTCCGGTAAACCGCATAGCTGTCCGCGTCATCGCTTTCATACCATGCGAGCAGCACTTTTGCCCTTGACTGACACGTTGTTCTCAGTCCCGCAGGCTTCTTCGGCACAGGCCGCTCGGGCGGTGTGTCCGGGTTCTGCGGGTCATCCGGGTTCTGCGGGTCGTCCGGGTTCTGTGAGTCGTCCGGGTTCTCTGAACCGCCCGGCTCCGGCTCATCTTTCGCAGCTGTGTCCGGCTCCTGCACATCGCGCAAAGTCGCATCCTGTGCGCCGTCCGCAAGATCCTGCGCGATCACGTCAGCCGACATGATGTCTGCCGCCGCTTCATCCCATACAAATTCCTGCGCAGCTGCCGCCCGCACCGGCATGTCCTCCGCTGCAAAAACGGAGACGGTCTGCGCCGCCACACACAGTGTGCACACTACCGCCGCCGTCAGTTTCTTACGTCTCTCTCTCATCGTCTTTCTCCTGATATGTACAACAAAAAACTCGTTACTATTCACGGCCCGGGAGCCGTTCATAGTAACGATTCGGGGCGATATTCCGAATTTTGCTGCGCAAAAATCGCCCCTCATTCCTGAATCATGTTCTCACGGAACGCGCAGCCAGTGCGCATTCCTGACCCGTGAAAAGTAACAAAAAACTCCTTTTCGTTCGCCTGAATAATTTTACCACAACAAAAAGGAGTTTCCAATGTTAAATTTTTCCGATCTGGGGATGATCCCTCATGCCGGCTGCATCTCATCCTCTAATTCCTGTGCCAGCTTTTCTACCTCTTCCAGCGACAGCTCGAAATCCTCAGCTATTTCCTCATGCGTCAATCGACCTCTTTTAAGCATACGTTTTGCCGTCTTCAATTTCTCCGCTCTGCTTCCTTCCAGCCACTTCTCCTTAAATTTGTCCTCCATTAAAAACTCCAACGATTCAAACATTTCAGACGCATCCTCCATTTCTCCGAATATCTTCCTGTTTGCCGATATACTTACCGTCAAAACTGAATCTGCAACGGCTTTGCGCTGACGTTATACTCGTTCGTATATTCCAGATCTCCTTTGTTCTCCTTTAATTCCAGACGCATAGCCGAACAAAATGCCGGGTGCCACTGCGTTTTTCTCTCCATCCATCACCTTTCTCTTTCCGGCGCGCCCTGCTCCTCCACCTCATACTGAAGCATCTCATACCGCAGCCTGCTCCCCTCGGTGATCTCTGCCGGAAGCAGCGCCCGCGCCACGCACTTTTCACCAAGCTCAGGCGATTCCTCCAGAAGAAGGTACGCGTAATCCCCATCGATGCGCCCAACGGTGTATGTCTTCGGCGTCAGATCCATAGCTGTCATCCTTTCCGCACAAACGTGTGCCCCTGTTCCTATAAGTGAAGCACCCGCTCCTTGATCTCCTGCGTCCGGCCCTGGTTCCAGAACTGCGTGCCGATATAGCCGCAGGTGCGGCGCGCCACGTTCATCTTGCTCTGGTCGCGGTTGCCGCAGTTCGGGCACTCCCAGACGAGCTTCCCGTGGTCGTCGGTCACGACCCGGATCTCGCCGCCAAAGCCGCACACCTGACAGTAATCGCTCTTCGTGTTCAGCTCCGCGTACATGATATTGTCGTAAATGTATTTCATCACGGTCAGCACCGCTTCGATGTTGTTTTTCATGTCCGGCACCTCCACGTAGCTGATCGCGCCGCCCGGGGAGAGCTGCTGGAACTGCGCCTCAAACTTCAGCTTGGAAAACGCGTCGATCTGCTCGGTCACATGAACATGGTAGCTGTTCGTGATATAGCTCTTGTCCGTCACGCCGGGAATGATGCCAAAGCGCTGCTGTAAGCACCGCGCAAACTTGTACGTCGTGGACTCCAAGGGCGTGCCGTACACGCTGAAATCAATGTTTGTCTTCTCCTTCCAGCGCGCGCACGCGTCGTTTAAGTGCTGCATCACCTGAAGCGCAAACGGCGTCGCGTCCGCGTCCGTGTGGGACTTTCCGGTCATGTAGCGCGTGCACTCGCACAGTCCCGCATAGCCGAGGGAGATCGTCGAGTAGCCGTTGTAGAGCAGCGGATCGATCTTCTCACCCGGGGCAAGCCTTGCCAGCGCGCCGTGCTGCCAGAGAATCGGCGCCACGTCCGAGGGCGTACCCTTCAGCCGGTTGTGGCGGCACATGAGCGCCTTGTAGCACAGCTCTAACCGCTCGTCAAAGATCCGCCAGAACTGCTCCATTTTCCCGCCGGAGGAGCAGGCGATATCGACCAGATTGAGCGTCACAACGCCCTGGTTAAAGCGCCCGTAATATTTATGCTTCTTCGCGTCGTAGTTGCCCGCTTTCGCGATGTTGCCGATTCCCGTATCGGTAAAACGGTCGGGCGTGAGAAAGCTGCGGCAGCCCATACAGGTGTACACGTCGCCCTTTTTCATCTCCCGCATCATCTTCTCCGAGATATAGTCCGGCACCATCCGCTTTGCGGTGCACTCCGCCGCGATCTTCGTCAGATAGTAATACTTGCTGTCCTCGTGGATATTGTCCTCCTCGAGTGTATAGATCAGCTTCGGGAACGCGGGCGTAATGTAAATCCCGCGCTCGTTCTTCACGCCGCGGATGCGCTGATAGAGCATTTCTTCAATAATCATCGCGAGATCGTCCCGCAGGCGTCCCTCGGGCACCTCGTCCAGATACATAAACACCGTCACAAACGGTGCCTGCCCGTTCGTCGTCATGAGCGAGATGACCTGATACTGGATCATCTGCACGCCCTGCCTGATCTCGTCGCGCACGCGCATCTCCGCGATGCGGTTCATCTTCTCCTCGTCCGCACAAAGCCCCTGCGCCGCAAACTCCTCGCGCACGCGTCTTCGATATTTCTCGCGGCTGATCTGGACAAACGGCGCCAGATGCGCCAGGGAAATGCTCTGCCCGCCGTACTGCGCGCTGGCGATCTGCGCGATGCTCTGGGTCGCGATGTTGCACGCGGTCGCGAAACTCTTGGGCTTGTCAATCATCGTCTCGCTGATGACCGTCCCGTTCTGCAGCATGTCCTCAAGGTTTACGAGACAGCAGTTGTGCATATGCTGTGCAAAATAGTCCGCGTCGTGGAAGTGCAGAATGCCCTCCTCGTGGGCGGTTAATACCTCCTGCGGAAGCAGAAAACGCCGCGTGATATCCTTGCTCACCTCGCCCGCCATGTAGTCGCGCTGTACGCTGTTGACCGTCGGGTTTTTGTTGGAGTTTTCCTGCTTGACCTCCTCGTTATTGCACTCGATAAGGCTTAAAATCTGCTCGTCCGTCGAATTGGATTTGCGCACCAGCGCCCTCTTATACCGGTATGTAATATAGTTTCTCGCCACGCCAAACGCGCGCAGATCCATGATCTGATTCTCGACAAGATCCTGAATCTCCTCCACATTCAGGGCGCGGTTGATCTCCTCGCAGGTGCCCCGGACCTTGTTCGAGATCCGAAGGATCTGCTCGTGCGTCATACGCTCTGCCGACGGAACACTCTCATTTGCCTTCTGCACCGCCGCAATGATCTTTGTAATATCAAAATCCGTCTCCGCACCGCTTCTCTTAATAATCTTCATACCGTCAATAACCTCCCGGCCCATGTTTCTTCAAAAACGTCGCTGAAATCCATTGTACAAGATATTGTAGGGAGTGTCAACAATGGATACAACATATTTATTTTTTCAGCACTTTGAACAAAATATGCGGCAGAGACATCCGCTGCCTCCGCCGCATTCGTTTTCCTCTGTCCAGCCACTGTCAATCGTCGATATCCATCTCGAGAATCTTTCCGGTCTTTGCATCGATCGTAAACTCGTACTCCAGGCCGTCCTTCAGCAGCTCCACCTCATAGACCATCCGCCCGTCGTCCTCGTCGAGCTTCGCCTTTAACACGGTTGCGCCCGGAACCTCTTTTAACGCGATGCTCTTCGCCCTGTCCAGACCGATATAGCTGTTCTGACCGCCGGTTTTTGCGGGAACGAGCTTCCATTCATATTTCAGAAGCTGACCCGTCCTCGCATGGAATTCCAGCTTGAACTTTTTATTGTTCGTCTCCATTTTGACCTTG